>JAHJCM010000239.1 GCA_018812945.1 Gammaproteobacteria bacterium
AATCAGGAAATGGATGTGAATATTTCCTAATAATTAACAATGTTTAACATTATTTGTAAGTGTTGTACTTACAAATCCTGATTTGCCGCCTGTAAAGCACTCTCGGGGAAATGCCGATCGAATCTAATTCTTTGTTATTCAGCCAATTAGTGTAACTCTTTCGGGGGGTAATTTACATCACCAGGCCAGTTGTCGAATGGCCAGTTCTTTCATGATTTCTTCTGCGCCGCCACCAATGCACATCACTTTTACTTCGCGGTAAATACGCTCGGTCGAGCTTCCCCGCATAAAACCCATGCCCCCCAAAATTTGCACAGCCTCGTTGGCGCAATGCTGCAAAGTTTGAGTGGCCTGGTTCTTCAGCAAACAAATATCGGCCACCAGTTCTTCGTTGATATCGCCTTTGTCGATGCACGCAATTGTTTCATCGAACCAGGCTTCCGTTGCGCGAATTTTCATGCGCATGTCGGCCAGTTTGTGGGCAATCACCTGATGATCCATCAGGCGTTTGCCAAAAGTCTGGCGGTTCTGTGCCCAGTCCAGCGCTTCGTTCAAACACACCTTCGAAAAGCCCACACAGGCACCTGCCAACATGAGGCGTTCCGTGTTGAAGTTCTCCATGATGATGCGAAAACCTTTACCCTCTTTGCCGACCAGGTAGGCAGCAGGTACTTCCACATTGTCAAAGTAAATGCTGGCGGTGTCACTCATCCACCAGCCTGTCTTTTTCAGCGGGCTACGGGTCAGGCCCTTGGCGTTGCCTGGCACCATGAGCACGGAAATACCGCGTGCACCGGGCTCGCCAGTTCGCACAGCCACAGTGAGCCAATCGGCACGCACGCCGCTGGTGATGAATACCTTTTCGCCGTTGATTCGATAGTAGGGTGTGCCGTCTCTATGAAACAGGTCAGCTTTGGTTTTCAGATTGGCCACGTCAGACCCGCCCGAGGGCTCGGTAATGGCCAGCGCGCTGATGGTTTCACCTTTCAATACCGCAGGAGCGATCAGTTGGACCAGCGCTTCACTGCCATGATTCAACAACGGAGGTAAACCGATGTTGTGGCTGAACAAGCCTGCCAACAGGCCTCCACTGCCTGCGGAACACACCAGGTTGGACAGCCTCAAGCGATCGGCCAGCGAGCATTCGAATCCTCCCACTTCTTCCGGGTAACCCAAGCCTAGCAAGCCAAGCTCGCCAGCCTGACGGTACAGCTCGCGGGGGAATTCCCCAGCCTCGTCCCAGTCATTGATATGGGGCTTGATCTGCTCATTGACAAATCGCTCCACCGAGCGGAAAAAGTCTTCCACGGTTTGTGTCTCCTCCAGCCGGGCTGTGTTTTATTTATTGAATCTGACCAAGCTGGACCATGGCTTGTTTCTGCTTCATTTGGTCACCCACCTTGATGTGCACCTGTTCCACAATTGCAGCGGATTTGGCGGTAATGCGGTGTTCCATTTTCATGGCCTCCAGACACACCAACACGGTGCCAGCTTCTACCTGTTGGCCCGGTTGAACCAGCACTTGTGTCACTTTGCCGTTCATCGGGCTGCTGACAAGGGCTTGAAATACACCCTCCGCAAGGGCTGAAGCGCTCAGCAAAGTTTCTTCATCCACATGCAATGCCTGTGGGTTTAGCCACTGTTGAACCCACACGCCACTGTTGGATCGGGTGACTGTGTATTGCGCGGATTGCCCTTGCACCATTGCCTTGATGGTGAAACTGCCCTTTGCCGTGTCGGTACAATCCCAGTGCTCGATGAGCACTGTTTCATCACCCAGCCCGTCAATCATGTAACCTTGGGCGCTGCAGTCAACCTTCAAATTCAGGGTGTTGCCCTGTGATTTGAGTTTGAGTGGTCGTGGCAGCGCACGTGTACTCGAAAAACCACTCAACGGTAAAGGCCATGCGAGTTTTTCGTACTGTGGTGCGTAGGCAAGGAACACTGCGGCGACAGCGCACTCTGCCTGGAAATGTTGAGGTTTGAGCAATTCATCAGCATGCTGGGCCAAAAAGCCTGTGCCGAAATCACCACCCTGAAAAACAGGGTGACTGGCAATTCGTTGCAAGTAGAGTGCGTTGTGCTCAAAGCCGATGAGCACGGTTCTTTTGAGTGAATCAGCCAGCTTTTCGCAGGCGGCAAGGCGGTGATCGCCATGCACAATGACCTTCGCCAAAAGGCTGTCGTACCAGGGGCTTACCTCACCGCCTGTTTGCAGGGCGTGGTCGCAGCGGCTGTTCGCATCAGGATTCCAGGCCAGCACTGGCCCGGTTTGCGGCATGAAGTTGCGCGCAGGGTCTTCGGCACACAGGCGGCCTTGAATGGCATGGCCTTTGAACACAATTTGTTCTTGTTTCAAGGTGAGGTGTTCGCCTGACGCAATTCTCAATTGCCATTGCACCAGATCAACGCCGGTGATGGCTTCCGTAACGCCATGCTCAACCTGCAAACGGGTGTTCATTTCAATGAAATAAAAATCACCGCTTGAGTCCAGCAAAAATTCAACTGTGCCCGCGCCTACATAATGAGTTGCATGCACCAGTCTTAGCGCTGCCTCACCCATGCGCGCACGCAGCGCTGCGTCCACTGCTGGGCTGGGTGCTTCTTCCACAATTTTCTGGTGGCGGCGTTGAACGGAGCAATCGCGCTCGCCCAAATGCACTGCGTGACCGTGGGTATCGGCCAGCACTTGAATTTCAATGTGGCGCGGGTTGATGATGGCCTTTTCAAGCATGACCCGGTCGTCGTTGAATGCATTCTTCGCCTCAAGTTGGGCCGAGTGAAGTTGCGATGCAAATTCGGATTCAGTCATCACCAAACGCATGCCACGACCGCCACCGCCTGCCAACGCTTTGATCATCACTGGGTAGCCAATCCGCTGCGCCGCAGCCATTAGGTCGGTTACGCTTGCGTTGGGCTCGCTAAAGCCGGGAATACAAGGCAGGCCAGCCTGTTGGGCAATTTCTTTCGCACGGGCCTTGTCGGCCATGTCAGCAATCGCCTGTGGCGTGGGGCCCACCAAGGTAATTCCTGCGTCCACACAGGCTTTTGCAAAGGCAGGGCTTTCCGATACAAAACCATAGCCAGGGTGAATGGCATCTGCACCGGCTTTCAGCGCGGTTTCTATCAGTTTGTCGATGCGCAAATACGATTCAAGTGAGGGTGCTGGGCCAATGCAGTAGGCTTCATCAGCCTCTTGAACATGCATGGCTTTTTCATCGGCTTCGGAATAGACGGCGACTGTTGCGATACCCATGGGCTTGGCTGCGCGCAATATTCTGCGCGCGATTTCATTGCGATTGGCAATGAGCAGTTTTTTGATCCTAGGCATTCTTTTTCTTGCCCGGCAAAATACCCATGAATTTGCAGATGATGCCCAG
>JAHJCM010000240.1 GCA_018812945.1 Gammaproteobacteria bacterium
ATGTCCGCTTCTGGGTAATTTGTGTAATGTTGGTTTTTTCGCTAGAGTCCGTGTCTTACTGAATAGGAGTCTACTTGTGTGGTCAATCATTTCTGCGGCGGGCTGGCCAATTTGGCCTTTGATTTTTGGCTCGGTGGTCGCGTTGGCAATCGTGCTTGAGCGCGTTTGGGCCTTGCGAAAAAAAGACTTGATCCCGGAAAACTTGGTGGCCGATGTGTGCAAAACACTGCCCCAGTTCAAAGACCGGCAAAACATTGCCCGTCTGGAATCACACAGTGCGCTCGGAAGCTTGATGGCTGCTGGGCTGTCTGCGTTCTACAAGAACGAGGACATAGAAACCGCGATGCAGGACAAATCCGTCGGTATTCAAAACGCACTTGAAAAACACCTTGACGTGCTGTCCATGATCGCCAGTGCCGCGCCTTTGATGGGTTTGCTGGGAACGGTCATCGGCATGATCGAGATTTTTGCAGTTCAAGGCTCTGGTGCCCAGACGCCCGAAGCGATTGCCGCTGGCATCGCAGTAGCTCTTTACAACACGGCATTCGGCTTGATTGTTGCGATACCGGCCCTGGTCGCCTATCGACTGTTCCGGATCCGTATCAACGGCCTGCTCGAGGACATGGGAAACTCACTGAAGCCTTTTGAAGACCTGCTGAAACAGCATACCAACTCGCGCAAGTCAGGCTAAGGAGCGGGTCTTTGAGAATCAAGCGTACAACGAGCACGGAAGCACCCGACATCAACCTCATCCCGCTGATCGATGTGTTGTTGGTCATCGTGATTTTCCTGGTTGTGTCCACCACATTCATGCAGCCCAGCCAACTGGAAGTGGATTTGCCTGGTACACAAAGTGCTCGGGAAGATGCCACACCGCCTGAAGCACTTCGAATTCGAGTGGGGCGAGATGGCAACTATGCGCTGGGCGCTCAGGGTGTATTGACGGAAACCCAACTTCGCACAGAACTGAGCAAGGTTTTGTCGGCCAAACCTGCAAGCGAGGAACGCAGGGCCATTGTTGAGGCAGATGCCGCTGCCACGCACCAATCGGTGGTGATGGTGATGGACATGCTGGCCTCGTTGGGCGTGGCCAAAGTGTCGATTGCCACAGCCGGTGGCAAATCCCCATGAGCGCAGATGAACGCAAGGCCAGGGTTGAGTCTGCGTTGCTCAGTATTTGGTACTCGGGGCAAAAACCAGGGCTTGTCACAGGCTTAACCCTGAGTTTACTTGAGTGTACCTACAAGGTGTTGCGCTGGGCCACCCGGCAAAATTACAAATCGATTGCCGCAAAGAAAGCAGGCCATCCACCAGTGTTGGTGGTCGGCAACCTGATTGCCGGCGGTGCAGGAAAAACGCCCGTCGTGATGGCAGTTTGCCAATACATGGTCGCCCGCGGTGACAAGGTGGGTATCGTGAGCCGGGGTTATGGGCGATCTACAACTGCGCCAATGGTAATTGATCCAGCCAAAAAAACACCCGCCGCAATTGAAGCGGGAGACGAGCCGCTGTTTTTAAGCCGTGAAACCGGTTGCCCGGTGGCTGTGTGCGCGGATCGAAACCAAGCGGTAAGGCTTCTTTTGGCCAATTTCCCGGATTTGAAATTGATTGTGTCGGACGATGGCCTGCAACACCACAAGCTTGCCCGGCAAATTGAATGGGTTGTATTCGACCGGCGGGCTCATGGCAATGGCCGCTTGCTGCCTGCAGGCCCGTTGCGCGAGCCACTTTCCCGGCTAGGCTCAGTGGATGCGGTGTTGTGTTCCAATATTTCGCCCGAGGCCCTGAGCAAAGCATTGGATTGGCCGTGTCGGGACAACTGGTACGCGGTACACGTTCAACTCACTGGCTTTCGGCAACTAAGCTCTGGCCAATTCCTGACAACCGAACAAGCCATGGAACAGTGGAAACAGCTGAAATTGATGGCTTTTTCCGGCATTGGTGATCCCGGCAAATTATTTGATGCGATTCGATCAGCCGGCCTCAATCTTGATGCAAGCCGCGGCCTTCCCGACCATTTCAATTACCCTGAAGACTTTTGCGCACAGTTCGATCAACAAGTGCTGATCACAAGTGGCAAAGATGCCGTAAAATTGGGTGATTCAAACCCAAAAGTGTGGGTGGCCGAGATCAGCGTGAAATTGCCCCCTGCCCTGACACAAGCCCTAGAGGATTGCATTGGACCCACAATTGATTGACATTCTGGTTTGCCCCATCTGCAAAGGGCCGCTTGAAAAACGCCCAAGCGATAGCTATCTGGTATGCAAAGCCGACAAACTTGCATTTCCCGTACGGGACGGAATACCCATCATGCTGGTGGAACAAGCCGAACCTGTATCAACCTCCAACAACTAAATTTCCATGTTCAAAGCCGTTATCCCGGCCCGCCATGCGTCTACCCGCCTGCCAGGCAAACCCCTGCTGGACATTGCGGGAAAGCCCATGGTTGTGCGAGTGGCCGAGCAGGCCTTGAAATCGGGTGCAGACGAAGTCTTGGTCGCCACCGATCACCCGGAAATTGAGTCGGTGTGTATAAACCATGGCTTGCAGGTGGTCATGACCCGTGGCGACTGGCCAACAGGTACCGACCGGATCGCGGAAGTAGCCCAGCTCAAAGGCTGGGCCAACGACACCGTGGTGGTGAATGTACAGGGCGATGAGCCCCTAATTGACCCAGCCTTGATTGACCTGGTGGCCAAAGCCTTGCTGGAAGATGCTCAAGACATTGCGACCTGTGGGCATGCAATCGACAACTGGGAAGAGTTCAAAAACCCCAATGTGGTGAAAATCGCCATGCGTGAAGACGGCGAAGCACTTTACTTTTCCCGGGCCCCTATTCCTTATCCGCGGGATGCTTATGCCACTGAATCCTGGCCCCAAGGGGTGCCAGCGGGGCAACTGGGCATTCGGCACATTGGTTTGTATGCTTACCGCGCCCGCTTTCTTAAGGTGTATCAAACACTGCCCCCAGCCAGAATCGAAGTGCTTGAATCACTTGAACAACTCAGGGCGCTGGCCAATGGCTTTCGCATAAAAGTGTGTATGATTCAGGATGCCCCGCTTCCCGGGGTAGACACCGCGCAAGACCTGGAAAAAGTCAGGGCATTGTTCGGGTCTCGTTAAGGCTGAACGACCATGAAAAAATATTCGAGCCTGCCCATGGGTAAGTTTTCTGCAAGTTGAAACACCCATAATCGCAAAGGCCTCGAATAAGAAAAAACGGCCAAAAATATTGCCTGTTGTAAACGACGCATCTTGTACAACAGGCCAGCAGATTTAAAACTCTTGAGGCGACTATGCGTTTAATTCTATTGGGAGCGCCCGGTGCTGGCAAAGGCACGCAGGCGACATTCATCAAGGAAAAGTTTGGCATTCCCCAAATTTCCACTGGCGACATGCTGCGCGCAGCTGTCAAAGCCGGCACCCCCCTGGGTATCGAAGCAAAAAAAGTCATGGACAGTGGCGGCTTGGTGTCCGACGAGATCATCATCAATTTGGTGAAAGAGCGCTTGAAAGAATCCGATTGTGCAAATGGTTATTTGTTTGACGGATTTCCCCGCACCATTCCACAAGCCGAAGCCATGAAAGAGGCCGGCGTAAAAATTGATTTTGTGCTTGAAATTGATGTACCTCACGATGCGATCATTGACCGCATGAGTGGCCGCCGCACGCACCCAGCCTCGGGGCGCACGTACCACATCAAATTCAATCCACCCAAACAGGAAGGAATTGATGACATCAGTGGCGAGCCACTGGTTCAGCGAGATGACGACAAGGAAGAAACTGTCAAGAAACGCTTGGATGTGTATGAAAAGCAAACACGCCCACTGGTGGACTACTACGGCCAATGGGCAGCCACAGGCGATGCCAACGCGCCACAATACCGCAAAATTGCAGGTGTTGGCAGCGTAGAAGAAATCAAGGCGCGCGCCTTTGATGCTTTGAAGTAATACTGGAATTAGAAGTAATCCGGCTGCAGCACCTGCGAAGGTGCTGCACCGCCTACACCACACACCCACTCAAACAACAGGTTTGCGAATCAAGCGTTTCGGGTTTAGACCCAAGGCGGCCAATACCGCAAAATAAAGCACGCCACACACCCCAATTACCCCCAGTACAGCGGCCACACGCACCAGTGGCGTGGAAGCCATGCCAAGCCAGTCAAACTGCTGGTTCATGAGCCACAAGGCAAAGCCCATGGCCGTTGCAGCCACCGACACCTTGATCAAATAAAGCCCCCAACCACTAGAAGGCGTGTACAGGCCACGCCTGCGCAAGCCCCAATAAAGTACTGTTGCATTCAACACAGCACCAGCACTGATACTGAGCGGCAAACCCGCATGGCCTAACCAGGGCACCGTGAACAGGTTCATCAACTGGGTAACGACCACCACAAAAATACCGATCTTCACTGGCGTGCGAATGTCTTGCTTGGCATAAAACCCAGGCGCAAGAATCTTCACCAACACCAAGCCAGCCAGACCCAAGCTGTAAGCAATCACGGCCTGGCTAGTCATGGCCACGTCGTTGGCATCAAAGCGCCCATAATGAAACAGCAATGCCACCAGGGCATCTGAAAACAAGCCCATGCCCACGGCCGCCGGCAGCACAAGCACCACTGTGAGGCGTAAGCCCCAGTCCATCAAGCGTGAATATTCCTCGTGGCTGCGTGTGGCCGCAGCAGAAAGCGATGGCAGCAACACAGTACCCAAAGCGACGCCCAGCAAAGCAGTGGGAAACTCCATCAAACGGTCGCCATACGAGATCCAGGACACGCTGCCCTGCTCCAGATGCGACGCAATATTGGTGTTGATGATCAGACTAATCTGCGCCACTGACACGGCAAGCGTTGCTGGCACCATGTTTTTCAGAACCCGACGAACCTGCTCATCACCCCAAGCTGCCTTAATCGCCCCAAATCCTGCAAAAGGATTGATCAGGCAATCGGTACGCGCCAAGCCATACCAAAGCACGGTAACCTGCAAAACACCACCTACCATCACTGCAACTGCAAATGCTTTCACTGCTTGATCAAAATAAGGGGCAAGCAGCAAAGCGCCCGCGATGAAGCTGATATTGAGCAACACCGGTGCAAAGGCAGGCAAGGCAAATGAACGGAAAGTGTTCAGCAAGCCCGAGGCCAGTGCGACCATTGAAATAAGAAGAATGTAGGGAAACATCCACTGGGTGAGCAACACGGTGAGTTCAAACTGTTCACTACCCTGCGCAAGCCCGCTGGCCATACCCATGACCACCCAACTGCCACCCAATACACCAGCCACAACAATCAGCAACAAAACGATGAACAAGAGAGAACTGACGCGCCGGGCCAGGTCAACCGCCGCTGATTTTCCTAGTGTGGCGTTGGTCTGGGACAAAATGGGAATAAATGCCTGCGAAAAAGCACCTTCTGCAAACAATCTGCGCAAAAGGTTGGGAATTCGAAAAGCAATAAAAAAGGCATCCGATTCAGCCCCCGCACCCAAGAGGCGCGCGGTGATTGTCTCTCGGATCAAACCTGTAATCCTGGAGAGCATGGTCATGGCGCTGACCGCAGCCGCCGACTTCAATAAATTCATATAGTGATTGTGAAAGGGCTAGTATTTTGTTAAAATTGCGGGTTTTCGAATTCTACACCCCTTGGAGCCTCAGCAATATGGCCAACTCAGCACAGGCGCGCAAGCGCGCAAAACAAGCCGCCAAAGCAAATG
>JAHJCM010000241.1 GCA_018812945.1 Gammaproteobacteria bacterium
CACGGGGCTTTGGTCACCTGCCTTTTGTATTCATTCCCGCCGGCCCCATGGAAACAGGCTTGTCCAATGCCGAAAAAGCCAAAACCCGCCAACTGGCTGCGCAGGGCAAAGCAAGCCGCGAAGACCTTTTACAGTCTGAGGAAAAGGCATATCACAGCCCGGGCACCTGCACATTTTACGGCACGGCCAATTCCAACCAGCTCATGCTCGACTTCATGGGCTTGCAGTTTCCCGGTGGTGCATTCGAGCTACCCAGAAGCCCGCAGCGCCAGGCGCTGATCGGTGAAAGCGTACGCGCACTTGAAAGCGCCACACGCAACCCGGCATTGAAACTGGGCACACTGGTCGATTCCCGCTGCCTGATGAATGCACTGGTGGGCCTGATGGCCTCGGGTGGTTCCACCAACCACACCATTCACTGGGTCAGTGTGGCCCGTGCGGCTGGCTACTTGATCGACTGGACCGACCTTGAAACGATTTCCAGCGTCACCCCCTTGCTTACACGCGTTTACCCCAACGGCACCGAAGATGTAAACGCATTTCAGGCCGCAGGCGGTACCGCAGGTTTGCTGGCCACGCTGATGGATGGCGGCTTTGTAGATGGAGACGCGCTCACCGTGTGGGGCACCACCATGGCCAACACCGTGGCCGAAGTATTGCCCACGACAGAATCCTTTTCAACGCGTAAGCCGGGTGCATCGCGCAATACAGAAGTATTGCGCCCGCACACCAACGCCTTCCAGCCCGATGGCGGCATTCGCCTGATGAAAGGCAACTTGGGCAGGGGCGTGTGCAAGGTGTCGGCTGTTAAACCAGAACACCGATTTGTTGAGGCGCCCTGCCGCGTGTTCACCGACCAACACCAAGTGATTGATGCGTTCAACAAGGGCGAATTGACTGAACCTGTGGTGGTGGTACTGGCCCACCAGGGCCCGCGTGCCAACGGCATGCCCGAGTTGCACAAGCTCACGCCCATTCTGGGTATTCTGCAAGACCAAGGTCTGTCTGTTGCGTTGGTGACAGACGGGCGCATGAGTGGCGCATCGGGCAAGGTGTTGTCGGCCATTCATGTGTGCCCGGAAGCCAAAGCCGATGGGCCCATCTCACGGCTTCGCGATGGCGATGTGGTGCGGGTAGATGCCAATGAAGGCGTTTTACACACCACCGCCGACTTGAGCGTGCGCGAACCCATGCCTACACCTGCGCAGGCAGTCAGCCATGGGCGCGGATATTTCCAGGTGTGGAGAAACACAGTGAGCAGTGCCGAGGAAGGCGCAAGCAACCTGTTTCCCCAATAAAACAAGGACAAACCATGAACACGCAACTTTCCCCCGACACCCGAATTGAACGCACACGCAGCTGGCTGCGCCAGGGTGTGTTGCCCGTGGTGGTTATTCCCCATGTTAAACAAGGTTTGGAAATTGCCGAAGGCTTGTGTGCGGGCGGTATTACACAAATTGAAATTACACTGCGCACCCCGGAAGCACTGCAAGCCCTGGGAGAAATTGCCAAGCGATTTCCTGATATGCAAGTGTCTGCCGGCACGGTGCTGACACCCGCGCAATTTGATCAAGCCGCGGACCTGGGTGCAACGCTGTTCATCTCTCCAGGCTTTACCGAAACCCTGGCCGAACACGCCCTGAGAAAAGGCTATGCCTGGGTGCCCGGCGTGGCCACCGCTTCGGAAATGATGCGCGGGCTTGAAATGGGATTTGAGTTGCTGAAATTTTTCCCAGCCATGGCGGCAGGCGGCCCCAAAGCTCTTGCTGGCATTACAGCACCACTGGCGGCAGCGCGCGTAGTGCCCACTGGGGGCGTAACACTTGAGAACCTGCCGCAATGGCGCGAAATCAAGGCGGTGCAAGCCGTAGGCGGCACGTGGTTAACAACGGGGCTGGATCAGGTTGCCAATGTGGCCAAGGTGGTTGAGCAACGTGCTGCGCTGGCCATGGCGGCATGGAACAGCACGGTGCTGGTTTAATCGGCTTGGGTTTCAATCTCTCGCCTGCCGGTTAACTACCCGATCGGCTTGGGTTCCGATCTCTCGCCAGAAAACCTGTTGATCCCTTGCTGAGCTTTGCGATGCCTGAGAACGGCCCTCCTAAACTGCGGGTCGGGCCCGTTCTCTGTCGCCCATGCTGGGCAACACCGGCCCTGCTCGGCACGCAAGGGCAGGTTTTCTTGAAGGCGAGGCGATCGAAACACCG
>JAHJCM010000242.1 GCA_018812945.1 Gammaproteobacteria bacterium
GGGTTCTCTTGTGAGCCTATTTGCTCTAAAAAAGACGCTTGAATCGGCGTCTAGTTCGTGACCCCAAAAGGAATAAACATGAAAAACTCAATTTTGATCGCATCTTTGTTTGCAGTAGCATTGGCCGCTTGTGGCAAGAAAGAAGAAGCAGCTCCAGTTGAACCAGCAGCTCCTGCTGTAACTGAACAAGCTCCTGCTGCTCCTGCAGCTGAGCCAGCAGCACCTGCTGCTGAACCAGCAGCTACTGAGCCAGCCGCTACTGAGCCAGCAGCAGCTCCAGCTGAAGAAGAAAAGAAGTAAATTCAATTCGCTTGTAAAAGCAATTGAAACTGAAAAGCCCCAGATAAAAATCTGGGGCTTTTTTGTTGGATCACCTAAAAATCAGGCAGTTACTTGCTGCGAATCAAGGCTGATCCAGGCAAAGCCCTCGGTTTGGCAGGCGATATCAAACGCGATTCCTCGCGGGGTTAGTACCTCCGCCCACATTTGTTGAACCACCTTGGGACAATTCGTGGTTTGGCTTAAATGCGCTGCTACCACAAACTGCAAATTTCCAGAATCGAGTTTCCGAAGAATATCGCAAGCGACTTGATTGCTGAGGTGGCCATAATCGCCTCCTACCCTTTTTTTCAGGCTGGGTGGATAAGAGGAATTGGACAGCATCTCGGGGCAGTGGTTGGATTCGAGAATCAAGGCATGTGCCCTGTTCAACATGCTGATCAAATGCGGCGTAGCGCTGCCACAATCAGTCAAAATACCAGTAACGAAACCCGACCTTGACTCAATCAACATTTGAATGGGTTCAGCAGCGTCATGGGGCACGGGAAAGGGATGCAAAGTCAGGTTCTTGACGTTGAATGCTGCATGGCTCTCGATTAACACCACCCTGCCCGAACGCAGGTAATCTTCGTCGGTCAACTTAGACCGCAGGGCCGCGCGCCAGGTGCCATGCGTCAAGTACACAGGCGTGGCAAACTTTCGGCTGAATTTGAATACACCGCCTATGTGATCCCCATGCTCGTGAGTAACCACAATCGCATCCACATCTTCCGGGGTGAGCCCAACTCGCTCCAAGCGACCAACGGTTTCCTTTACAGCAAAACCGCAATCCACCATCAAGCGCGTCGGTGTCTCAGTCAGCCTGCATTCAAACAGCCAACTGTTGCCTTCACTGCCACTGCCCAAACTCGCAAAACGCACACCAATTACCGGAGCTTTCCGGCCAGCTTGGTCGCCGCTTCTTCTGAAATTGCGGGATCCACAGCCGCACCGCGTTCGGAGGTAAATTTGACCGAAGTGGACTTGTCCCCCTCAGGCGCAACAACAACCTGGAAGCGTTGGTCTGCTTTTAACGATTTATCATTCGAAGCACCACCGAAAATTTTTCCAAAGAAACCTTTCTTTTCGCTTTCAGCGGAGGCGGAATCAGGAATGTACTTCACGTAATACACACCGTTGGAACGGTCACGGTCTTCGACAATAAAACCAGCGCGATCCAGCCCAAAACCCACACGGCGCCAGGCCAGGGGAAAGTCTTCAGCCAAAATGATTGCTGTGCCCTCGGGCTTTTTCTGAACCGAAATGAGCTCTTGCCCCACTGGGCGACCCGCTGCGGCAGCAGCCTTCTCATCACCAGTCAGCTTCGCCATCAAACGATTCAACATTTCAGCTTCAAGTTCAGGATCAGAAGGACGATTCATCCAAATCAGATTTGATTGAGACTGATCAGTGTAGTTTTCTTCCATGCCGCGGTGAGTCACGAAAATTTCAACACCGCCCTCAATAGGCTCTACACGGGTGCGGTAACGATCTCGGGTATTGCTGGAGTAAATGCCGTCAAATACAGTACCGATTACCTTACGCAAACCATCCATTGGGATATTTGCACGGTTTTCCGCCCAATTGGTTTCCATCAGGCCAATTTTTGGATCATCCACGGCCAGTTCAAATCCGGTGTCTTTCCAGAATTCGCGCAATTTCGGCCACAATTGCTCGGGTGGCATTTTCACTTCCAGAGAGCGCAAGTTACCCACGCGTTTAATTTTTACATCATCGGAGGAAACCAAAACCGGCTCAGCCTGTGCTTGTGGGCGTGCACCCGCTGGGCGAGTACCACCACCACTGTAGAACGACGAGGCGGACACCGAACCAGAACCGGACTCGCCGGGAATCAGGAATTGCTCATCGGCAGACTGCGCAGTCAGATCTGGCGGCACCTCAAGGCCCTGCTCGCGCTTTTCGGCAGTGCGGTACGCCGTTTTCTGTCCTTCCACAGCCTCTTTGTAAGAGGCGCAGCCTGCGGCAGTGGATACGGCCGCTGCGATGAGCAACAGCTTGAAAGGGGTTGTCTTGTTCAATTCCATGTGTCTCACAGCCTTAAGTCGTCTTTAGTCGATCAACCGGTGGGCGCGCAAGGCGGCATCCACGGTTTGGTGAAAACTGGATTCCAGTCGGGTCAAAGGCAGGCGCACACCGGGTGCCATCTTGCCCATTTTGCTCAATGCGTACTTCACGGGAATTGGATTGGCCTGTACAAACATGGCCTGGTGCAAATCCAGCAAGCTCAAATTCAGGGTATGCGCAGTTTTCGCATCGCCTGCAATGGCCGCAGCACAAAGTTCATGCATTAACTTTGGGGCCACATTGGCGGTCACGGAAATGTTGCCTTTTCCGCCCATCAACATCAAGTTCACTGCAGTGGGGTCATCACCACTGTAAACAGCGAAATCAGCTGATGTGTCGCGAATCAACCAAGCCCCGCGCTCTAGGTTGCCTGTGGCTTCCTTGATTCCCACAATGCCATCCACCTGGCTCAAGCGCACCACCGTGGAATGTGCCATATCGGCCACTGTACGGCCAGGTACGTTGTACAAAATCACGGGCAAGTCAACAGCTTCGGCAACCTTGCGCATGTGCAGGTAAATGCCTTCTTGGGTGGGTTTATTGTAGTAAGGCACCACTTGCAAACTGGCGGCAGCACCCACCTTGCGCGCAAACTCAGTCAGTTCAATGGCCTCGGTGGTTGAATTGCCACCAGTACCCGCAATAATGGGTATGCGGCCCGCGGCCTGCTCAACCGCCACGCGAATTAATTCCCCGTGCTCTTGCACATCCACAGTAGGCGATTCGCCAGTGGTTCCTACCGCTACGATGGAGTCGGTGCCTTGTTCAATATGCCAATCAATGAGCTGACGGTAGCTGTCATAGTCAAGCGACCCGTCTTCAAACATCGGCGAAACAATCGCGACAATGCTGCCAGTGATCATTTAGTCCCTTTGAGTGAGTGTTATTGTTCCAGATTGTATCTCAGACCAAGTGCCTGTAATGCCCATGGCCCGTTGAATCATTGCAGGGCTTGGAATGCTTCGAAGCCCCTGTTCAAAACGCAGTATGTTCAATGAAGACATACGGGACAGCAGTTCGTTGGGTTGAAGCAGAAAATCCGGGCTCCGCGGCGAACCAAACTGCGCATTGCCATCCATAAAGGTTTCGTACACCAGCACTGCACCATCAGACTTCAGGTTACCCAAAAGGTTCTCAAAATGGGGGCGATGCAAATAGTTGGTCACCACGATCAAGTCGTATTGCTGCCCTGCGAGTGGCCAGTCAGCCTGTTCCAGGTCCATGGCCTGAAACTGTACATTGGCAGGCCATGGCGTTTCTGGCCTGGTTTTGTCCACGGCATGCACGTTGTAGCCCAAGCTGGCCATGTACAGCGCATGCCGACCACCGCCGCAGGCCAAATCAAGAGCGCGCATTCCGGGCTCCACTGCTTTGTTGGCATGCAGACTTTGCAGACATTCCCGCACCCATGGCGAAGGTGCCAGAGTGGGGTTGGCATGATGATTCGACATATCAGGAATAATCCAGCCCCATGTGCTTGCGCACATCCTGCATCGTATCGTTGGCCATCGCACGTGCGCGCTCACAGCCTTCGCTGATGATTTTTCGCACCAATGTCGGGTTTTCGGTGTACATGGCTGCACGTTCGCGCATAGGCGCCAACTCGTCGGTTACTGCCTGAATAATTGGCTCTTTGCACTGAATACAGCCAATCCCCGCCGATTTGCAACCTTCCTGCACCCACTGCTTGGTGCTGGCGTCTGAATACACCTCGTGCAATTGCCAAACAGGGCATTTGGCAGGATCACCCGGGTCAGTGCGGCGCACGCGGGCCGGGTCCGTTGGCATTTTGCGTACTTTCTGGGAAATATTTTCTGGTGTTTCACGCAAGGCCAAGGTGTTCTGGTAACTCTTGGACATCTTCATGCCATCCAACCCTGGCATCTTGCTGGCCTCGGTCAGCAAGGCTTTGGGTTCCAGCAAAATCGGCTTGCGACCAATTTCAGCCCCCTTCGCATCCAGCAGTTTTTCCTTGCTGTAAAAATGATTAAAGCGCCGCGCAATTTCGCGGGTCAGCTCGATGTGGGGCACCTGGTCTTCGCCCACTGGTACTTGTGTGGCACGGTAAATCAGAATGTCAGCGGACTGCAACAAGGGGTAGCCCAAAAAACCATAGGTGGCCAGGTCTTTGTCGCTGAGTTTTTCCTGTTGGTCTTTGTAGGTAGGCACGCGCTCAAGCCAGCTTAAAGGCGTATTCATCGACAGCAGCAAATGCAGCTCAGCATGCTCAGGCACCTTGGACTGAACAAATAAGGTGGCTTTCTCGGGGTCAACACCCGCAGCCAGCCAGTCAACCACCATGTCCCACACATTTTCCTTGATGACTTCCGGGGTTTCATAATGCGTGGTCAGCGCATGCCAATCGGCCACAAAAAACAAACAGGGAAATTCGTTTTGAAGTTTCACCCAGTTTTTCAACACACCGTGGTAATGGCCAAGGTGCAACAAACCGGTTGGGCGCATGCCCGACAATACGCGTTCAGCAAACATGGTGACTTAGAAATTAAACAAAAGGGTTAGCACACTCAACCCGGCACTAACAATGGGCTGGATGAACATGGGCAAGATACCCAACATCAGGAGTGCAATGAGCACGATCATGCCATAGGGCTCGGTGCGGCTGAAACTGTAGGCTGCAGAACTGGGCAGGAAGCTGAACAGAATTCGGCCACCATCCAGCGGCAAAATTGGCAGAAGGTTCAAAGCAGCCAAAACCAGGTTCACCACAATGCCCGCTTTGGCCATTTCGGCAAAAAAGGGCTCGTTCAGCCCGGTGACAAACTGCAGTTTCAGGCTAAGTGCCCACAGCAAGGCCATCAAAAAATTTGCGCCAGGCCCGGCAAAGGCTACAAAACGAATGTCTTTTTTCGGATTGCGCAGGTTGCCAAAATTCACAGGCACAGGTTTGGCCCAGCCAAACAGAAAAGCACCAATACCCATCAGGCTTGAGGACACCAAAATCGCAATCGGCACCAGAATGGTTCCAACCGGGTCAATGTGCTTGATCGGGTTCAAGGTTATTCGGCCTGCATACATGGCGGTGTTGTCGCCATACATTCGGGCAACATAACCGTGTGCTGCCTCGTGCAGGGTAATGGCAAACAACACGGGCAAGGCATACACCGCAATCGTTTGAATAATGCTTGAATCCATCACAGTTCTTCCTGTTCTTCAATATTCACAGGCTCAAGCGGACCAGTCAGAGGCCCAGCGCCAATTCGCACAACCACAGGTTCTTCGCCGGTCCAGTCAATCACGGTGGTCGGAAATGCGCCGCAGTACTCGCCGTCGTCCACAATTAAATCTACATCGTTGCCCACGGCTTCCTGGGCCTCCCAACCGCTGCGTGCAGGCTCTTCCATGCCCGGTAACTGCAGCGTGGTGGCAATCAACGCGCCTTCAATGTGTTCAAGCAAACCCTGCACAACCACATGGGCCGGTACGCGCAAACCGATGGATTTTTTCGACGGATGCGACACACGCTTGGGCACTTCTTTGGTCGCTTCAAGAATAAATGTATAAGGCCCGGGAAACACCGACTTCAGCAAGCGGTATTGAACATTGTTCACCTTGGCGTAACTGCCCAGTTCACTCAAATCCTTGCACAGCAAAGCCAAATGCTGCTTCTCTGAAATACCCTTCAACCTGCGCAGGCGTTCAACGGCGTTTTTATCATCCAGGTGGCAAACAAGCGCATAGCAGCTGTCAGTGGGAATCGCAGCAATTCCACCCGAGTTGATCAGGTCTGCCGCCTGCTTGCACAAACGCGATTGTGGGTTTTGAGGGTGTACGTTGAATAACTGCGCCAATGGGTATCCTGTTAGCTGAACAACTTGCCCCAATTATCCCAGATTGGCACGCAACCATCGGGCAAGCGGGGCAATTCACCCAAATTAACCCTGGATTCAGTGGGACCGTGAAAATCTGATCCGCGCGATGCCTTCAAGCCAGATCGAACAGATTTCCGTGCATAGGTGGCGTATTGGTCGGTGGTGTGGCTGCCCGTGACCACCTCAATGCCAACACCACCCATATTGACAAACTGCTCAACCAGTTCATCCATCTGCATGGGTTTCAGATCATATCGCCCCGGGTGCGCAATGACAGGCAAGCCGTTTGACTCCAGAATCCAGTCGACCGCCTGCTTCAAGCTGGCCCATTCATGGGGCACGTAACCCGGTTTACCCGGGGTTAGAAAACGCTCAAAAACTTCGCGAATATCGGTGCACACTTTCCGCTCCACCAAGCATCGGGCAAAGTGGGTTCGGCTGATCAGGTTGGGGTTGCCCACATACTTCAAGGCACCCTCGTACACGCCGTCGATGCCCACCTTTTCGAGTTGCCGCGACATTTCCATCGCTCGCTCAGTTCGCCCATGGCGCACACTGGCCAAACCCTTCTCAAGCGGGGAGTTCTCGTACTGCACATTCAAACCCACAATGTGCAAGGTTACCGCGGACCAGGTCACCGAAATTTCCACACCAGGCACAAAAATCATGTTGTGCTCCGCAGCCGCTTTGGCCGCCCGGGCCAAACCACCCACTTCATCATGATCGGTCAAGGACCAAATTTGTACTCCATTGGCGGCGGCGCGCGCAGCCAATTCTTCGGGCGTCAAGGTGCCGTCCGACACGGTGGAGTGGCAATGCAAATCCGCATTAATCAAATGCGGATCATTCCAATCAAGTTCTTTGGCGAAAAGGGGTGCTGCTGTACTCATACTTTTGCAATCCACTTATTGGGCGGATTGCTCCAATTCAACTTGCATCAACCAAGCCAACTCTTCTTCAGAAAAACCAGCCTGTGCGCGGGCCTTGAAATTGAAAGGTGAACGTGGCTGCGGAGCGGTGTACTCCCGCAAGCAATGCTCAAAAGCCTCAATTGGGTCGCGTTGTTCATTGTTGCACACTTCATTGAACCAGCGGTTGCCAATGGCTACATGCCCAATTTCATCACGCAGAATGATGCCAAGTACTTCGGCACTATCCATATCCCCGGCTGCGGCCAATTTCTCGCGTATGGCCGGTGACACGTCCAGTCCGCGTGCCTCCAAAAGCCTCGGCACCAAGGCAAGCCTGGCTAGCAAGTTGTGTTTGGTTTTTTCAGCCATTTGCCACAAACCGTCATGCGCGGGGTAATCCCCATAATTCAAAGCGTACGACATCATTCTGTCGCACAACAAAGTGTGGTGGTAGGCCTCCTCTTTGGCCACTTTCAACCAATCCAGATAAAACTGGTCGGGCATGGAGGAAAAACGAACCAGCAGGTCTAGCGCCAAGTTGATTGCATTGAACTCAATGTGCGCCAGCGAGTGCAAAAGCATGCCTCGCCCCACAGGCTGACTGACTTTGCGTGTGGGCACGCGTGCCGGGTGTACCAGCTCCGGTTTTTCGGGGCGGCCCACACCAGGTGAAAACTCCGCTTCACCGCCGATTGGCAAGCTTTCATCAATCGCCAAGACCAGACGCACTTTTTCCACCGAGTTTTTACACTCCAAAGCCTGCAAGGCGGCTTGTCTCAAAGTTTGTTCCAGTTCACTGCCCATAACCACACTGCACAAGGGTTCGATGCATGTTATTTTAAGGCAAAGACACCATGGCAACACCTCGACACAGGAGACAATTGTGGCCAAGTACAAAATCAATGGCGTAGCCCCCACCGTGCACGCCAGCGCCTATGTGGCCGAAATGGCCAGCATCATTGGCAAAGTGCAACTTGATGAAAACACGTCGGTTTGGGATTTCGCGGCCATTCGCGGCGACAATGAATTGATCCACATTATGGAAGGCAGCAATGTACAGGAAGGCGCCGTGTTACACACCGACATTGGCTATCCCATGGTGGTCGGAAGAAATGTTACCGTGGGGCATCAGGCCTGTCTGCATGGCTGCACCATAGGTGAAGGCAGTTTGATTGGCATTCGTTCAGTGGTGCTGAACGGCGCAAAGATCGGAAAAAACTGTATCATCGGCGCCGGCGCCTTGATCACCGAAGGCAAGGAAATTCCCGACCGTTCACTGGTGGTCGGCTCGCCTGGAAAAGTGATCCGAACCCTGAACGACGATGAAGTGGCCCGCCTGATTGGCGCTGCCTTCTACGTGCAAAAAGCCCAGCTGTTCAAAGAAACACTTGAACGAATAGACAATTAATTTTTGCTTCAATTTGTACCCATGACCGACACACTACGCACCCTGATCTTTGATCAATCCAGTTGCCGAGCGCATTTGGTACATTTGTCCAAAGCGTGGCAACAAGTGGTCAGCAACAATAACTACCCAAGGCCGGTTCAAAAAGTGCTGGGTGAACTTGTTGCCGCAAGCACCATGTTGTCAGCCTCCTTGAAGTTTGAAGGCTCGCTGATTATTCAAATTCAGGGCGACGGACCCATTCGCCTGCTGGTGGCAGAGTGCAATAGCCGTTTGGGTTTGCGCGCCACCGTGAAATTGGTTGAAGGTACACAAATTCCCGAGAATGCCAGTTTCAAAGACCTGGTCAATGCCACAGGCAAGGGTATATGCGCCATTATTCTGGACCCACGCAATCGTCTGCCGGGTCAGGCCCCCTACCAGGGCATTGTGCCGCTTGCAGGTGCCTCTGTGGCTGATTCGCTTGAAGCGTATATGCACAGCAGCGAACAACTGGAAACCCGCCTTGTCCTGAACTCCGACGACACTACAGCTGCGGGCGTCATGCTTCAGCAAATGCCACAACATGGCGGTGTTGTTTCAAACAAAGAATTTGACGCTGACGGCTGGGACCGCTTGAAGGCCTTGATCAATACGCTGCAAACTGAGGAACACCTGGCCACCGAAACCGATGAATTGGCCAAGCGTCTTTTTTGGGAAGAAGACCCGGATGGACTGGCAGAACGTCAGGCACATTTTGAATGCACCTGTTCACGCGACAAAGTTGGAAAAATGTTGCTTTCTTTGGGACAGGCCGAACTGGATGATGCTTTGGCCGAAAACCCGACTGTAGAAATTCAGTGTGACTTCTGCAATGCAAATTACTCCTTCACCCGAGCCGATTGCAACGCGCTATTTACCGAAAGTTCTCACCACGAAGGTCCACAAGAACCCCAGCCGCCCACCTTGCACTAGCGCTAATTCGAGGGTTCTGCCGCGGCACCTGGTGGTGTGGCGGCAGGCTGGCTGCGTGGCTCAATCAACTGAATAAACACTTCATCTTTCTTGATCATGCCAAAGTCATTTCTGGCGCGCTCTTCGATCGCCTCAACGCCTTCGCTCAAACTGCGCACATCGCCCTCAAGTTGTTGATTGCGCAAGCGCAGTGCCTCGTTGACTTGCTTTTGTTGCTCCAGCTGGTCTTCAAGATCGCTGACGCGCAGCATCCCGCCTTTGCCAAACCACAGTGGGTATTGAAGCAAAATCAGCAAGGCAAAAAGGACAAGTGAAATCAGCCTGGGGTTCATATACAAGAAGGCCCCGCACTGCGGGGCCACCTTCGATTAATACCGATTAATCCAGGTTGTAGAAGGCTGAACGGCCTGGGTAATAAGCAATGTCACCCAAATCTTCTTCAATACGCAACAGCTGGTTGTATTTCGCAATGCGGTCTGAACGGCTCATGGAGCCAGTCTTGATTTGCATGGCATTCGTGCCCACCGCGATATCAGCAATCGTGCTGTCCTCAGTTTCGCCTGAACGGTGAGAAATAACCGCGGTATAACGTGCACGCTTGGCCATCTCGATGGCAGCGAATGTTTCGGTCAATGTGCCAATTTGATTGATCTTGATCAAAATGGAGTTGGCAATTTTCTTCTCAATGCCTTCTGCCAAAATCTTCGTGTTGGTCACGAACAAATCATCGCCCACCAACTGCACCTTGCGGCCCAGGGTTTTTGACAGGTAAGCCCAACCGTCCCAGTCATCCTCGGCCATGCCGTCTTCAATCGAAATGATTGGGTATTTGTTGCACCAGCTTTCCAGCAGGTGTGCGAATTCCTGTGAACTCAGCTCCATGCCCTCGCCGGCCAGCTTGTACTTGCCACCTTTGTAGAATTCGGATGCAGCGCAATCCAGGCCCAAGGCAATCTGAGAGCCAGGTTCGAAACCAGCAGTTTCAATCGCCTGGATAATCATTTGAATGGCAGCTTCATGATTGGCCACAGAAGGCGCAAAACCACCTTCATCGCCCACAGCAGTGGACATGCCCTTGTCATGAATAATCTTTTTCAGCGCATGGAACACTTCAGCACCGTAGCGAATTGCTTCACGGAAAGAAGGTGCACCCACCGGCAAAATCATGAACTCTTGCAAGTCCAGATTGTTATTGGCATGCGCGCCGCCGTTGATCACGTTCATCATGGGCACTGGCAGGCTCATGCCACCCATGCCGCCGAAGTAACGGTACAAAGGCAAGCCGGTTTCTTCGGCTGCCGCACGGGCCACCGCCATGGACACCGCCAAAGTGGCATTGGCGCCCAAACGGCTCTTGTTTTCAGTGCCGTCCAGGTCGATCAGGTTTTGATCCAGAAACACCTGCTCTTGCGCATCCAGGCCCAAAATTGCTTCGGAAATCTCGGTGTTGATGTTTTCAACCGCGCGCAATACGCCTTTGCCCAAATAACGGGATTTGTCACCGTCGCGCAGTTCAACCGCTTCACGGGTACCTGTAGACGCGCCAGAGGGCACGGCCGCACGGCCCATTGCACCACTTTCCAGCAACACATCACATTCCACGGTGGGATTGCCGCGAGAATCAATAACCTCACGACCAATCACGTCAACAATTGCGCTCATAGTTTCCTCTTGGATGGATTAAATTCTGTTTTGAATACTTGGCCTGTTTATTTCATCAGGTCTGTTTCGGCCAATGGGCCAGACTTCACCAAACGGTCCAGTTCCTGCAAAGTGGCCAACAAAGCCTTCATGCGGGGCAAAGGCCAGGCGTTGGGGCCATCTGACATCGCTTTGGCGGGGTCAGGGTGACTTTCCATGAACAAACCAGCCACGCCCACTGCCACGGCAGCACGGGCCAACACAGGCACGAATTCACGCTGACCACCACTGGCTGTGCCCTGCCCGCCGGGCAGTTGCACACTGTGCGTGGCATCAAACACCACCGGGCAACCAGTGTTGCGCATAATGGCAAGGCTTCGCATGTCTGAAACCAGGTTGTTGTAACCAAAACTGACACCGCGCTCGCACACCATGATGTTCTTGCCGTCGCCGCCTGCCTCAATGGCGGCCGCGCGCGCCTTGTCCACCACATTGACCATGTCGCCGGGGGCCAAAAACTGCCCTTTCTTGATATTCACAGGCTTGCCACAAGTGGCCACCGCTTCAATGAAATCGGTTTGGCGACACAAAAACGCGGGAGTTTGCAACACATCAACCACGCTGGCCACGGTCGCAATTTCTTCAATTGCATGCACGTCGGTCAAAATATTGACGTTCAAGCTTTTCTTGACGTTGGCCAGAATATCCAGCCCTTTGTCCATACCCAAGCCACGGAAGCTTTTGCCCGAACTGCGGTTGGCTTTGTCGTACGAGCTTTTGTAGATGAACGGAACGCCCAGCGACTCGCAAATTTCCTTGAGCTGACCAGCCGTGTCCATGGCCATTTGTTCACTTTCGATGACACACGGGCCAGCGATCAGGAAAAAAGGCTTGTCCAAACCCACTTCAAAATTGCATAGTTTCATGAGGTGTCCTCCTGTTGGGTTCAGCTTATAACGCTTTGGCCAATTTGTGGGCCAAACCGGCCTTCACATACGCCAAAAACAAGGGGTGGCTGTCCCGTGGGGTGCTGGTGAATTCGGGGTGAAATTGCACACCGAAAAACCAGGGATGATCTGGCAATTCCATAATTTCTGGCAAGTTCTCGGTGGGCGTACGAGCCGATATGCGCAGGCCAGCGGCTTCAAGCTGCGGCACATAATTGTTGTTCACCTCGTAGCGATGGCGGTGACGCTCATTCACTTCGGGGCCATAAATAGACTCGGCCAAAGTACCAGGCTTGATCGGGCAGCGCTGGGAGCCCAGGCGCATGGTGCCACCCAGATCACTTTGATCGCTGCGCAGCTCTACCTTGCCTGTGCTGTCTTTCCACTCGGTGATCAAAGCCACTACCGGTGTATCAGCCAAGCTGTCAAATTCGGTCGAGTTGGCTTTGGGCAAACCGGCGCAATGGCGCGCAAATTCGATTACAGCCAACTGCATGCCCAAACAAATGCCCAAGTAAGGCACCTTGTTTTCACGGGCATATTGAATGGCCTTGATTTTGCCTTCTGTGCCACGTTTGCCAAAACCACCGGGCACAAGAATGGCATCCAGTTTTTTCAGGCTTTCAGTGCCATGTGCTTCAATTTCTTCCGAATCGATGTAATTGATGTTCACCTTGGTTCGCGTGTGTAAACCAGCATGATTCAGGGCTTCGATCAGGGATTTATACGACTCGGTCAAATCGACGTACTTGCCGACCATGCCAATGGTGATGTTTTGCTCGGGATTTTCCTGCGCATGTACAATTTCAGCCCACTTTGACAAATCAGCGGGAGGTGCTTCAATGTTCAGCTTTTCCAGCACAATGTCATCGAGCTTCTGGGCTTCAAGCATGGCTGGAATTTTGTAAATGGTGTCAGCATCCCAAACCGAAATAACCGCTTCCAGCTGCACATTCGAGAACATGGAAATTTTGGCGCGTTCATCATCGGGAATACGGCGATCAGCGCGGCACAACAAGGCATCGGGATAAATACCAATTTCACGCAGCTTTTGCACACTGTGCTGGGTTGGCTTGGTTTTCAATTCACCAGCAGAGGCAATGAATGGCACCAATGTGAGGTGCACAAAACAGGCACTGTTGCGCCCCAAGCGCAAGCTCATTTGACGCACGGCTTCAAGGAATGGCAGTGATTCGATGTCACCCACCGTGCCGCCAATTTCAACAATGGCCACATCGGTTTCACCGCCCCAGGCTGCGCGCGCGCCTTTCTCAATGAAGGCCTGAATTTCATTGGTGATGTGCGGAATCACCTGAACCGTTTTGCCAAGA
>JAHJCM010000243.1 GCA_018812945.1 Gammaproteobacteria bacterium
TCACTGGAAACCACCAGCGCCAACTTGAGCTCTGCCCGCGGCCGAATCATGGATGCGGACTTCGCCAAAGAAACTGCAAACCTGACCCGTGCGCAGATTCTTCAACAGGCCGGTACCGCCATGTTGGCCCAGGCCAACCAGCTGCCCAACAACGTGTTGAGCTTGCTGCGTTAACTCAGACTTAGTCTGATCTCTGACAAGAATTTGCCAAAAGCAGGTTCGAATCAAACAAAAAGCCCGGTGAATGAAGCTCACCGGGCTTTTTAACGCTAAAGAAAACCCCTAAAGCTGCCGTTAATCAAGACATGGGGCCTTGTCTTGGCTTCGTAAAATTCGCAAAGGTGGCGAAAATGAACATTTCAAACATGGCTGATTATGCAACTGCCCTGCAAAAACCGCAGGATGCCGGCAACACTAAACCTGCACTCGGTTCGGGGGCCAAACCCTTGATGGGCGAACAGGCAGAGTTAAGCGTGAGCGAAGTACTTGAGGTGGTTCAGAAAGCAAACGCTGCCTTAACCAGCAATCAATCCAATTTGAAGTTTTTGGTCGACAGTGACAACGGCAAACCGATTGTTCAAATTGTGGACCGGGAAACACAGGAAGTACTGAAACAGATTCCATCGGTTGAAATGCTGAAGATCGCAAAAGCCATCGAGAAAATGCAAGGCGTTCTCATGTCACGTGAAGTCTAGAACGCAACAAGGGGAATAAATCATGGTAGGAATTTCATCGGCAGGTATTGGTTCGGGATTGGACATTGAGGGCATCATCAGCTCTTTGATGGCCGCCGAGCGAATCCCCTTGACCAAAGTGAGTCAGGAACGCACGGCGATCAATACCAAGATTTCAATTTACGGCATCATCAAGAATTCATTTGCAGACCTGAAATCTGCGGCTGACAAACTCAGTAATTTGAGTAACCTGAATCCGCTGAAAGTCACCTCCAGCGACGACAAACAGGTGGGGGCGACAGCCAGCCCCACAGCAGCAAAAGGCACCTACAGCATACAAGTGAGTCAACTGGCCAAAGCCCAAAGTGTTGCTGCACCCAGCGTGGCCACGGCCGACACTAACGTGGGTACAGGCAGCCTGACAATTACGCTGGGCACCTACGATTCTGGCACCAACACATTCACCAACAATGCAGACAAAACCCCGGTAACCATCAATATTGGTACCGGACAGCAGACACTAGAGGGAATTCGGCAAGCCATCAATGATTCCAACGCGGGTGTTAATGCATCCATCATCAACGACGGCAACGGCTCCCGTTTGGTATTGACCAGCAAAGACACGGGTGCCGTGAATGGTTTCAAACTGGAAGTGGCCGACGCCGATGGCAACAACACCGACACTGCTGGGCTGTCCAGACTGGCTTTTGACCCCACTGCAGCGGTAGGGGCTGGTAAAAACGCCAGCTCGCTTCAAGTGGCGCAAAACGCCAACTTCACCATCAATAACCTGGCTGTCAGCAAGGCCAGCAACACGGTCACCGATGCAGTTCAGGGCCTCACCCTGAACCTGAAAGCGGTGACCACCACAGCAGTGAATCTGGAAGTTGGGCTGGACGACACCGCCCTGAAAACGACGTTGGACGGCTTCGTTGCAGCCTACAACAAGATTCGTGGCAACTTGAAAGACCAACAGCAGAAAGACGCCACCCTGTCGAAAGAAACCACCCCCTCGGCTCTGGAACGCAGTATGCGAAATATTCTGCGCGAACAAGTTGCGCAATATGGGATCGGTTTAAGCGACATTGGTTTGAACTTTGACAAAGACGGTGTGCTGTCGCTGGACAAAACAAAACTGGACACCGCTGTTGCTGCTGATCCTTCTATTCTTGAAAAAGTATTTACCAACACAGCGACCACCACAGATGCACGGATCAAATACGTTGGGGCCAACACGAAAACGCTTGAAGGCACCTATGCGATCAACATCAGCACAGCTTACGACGGTAGCAACACCGTTGCAGGCACAATCAACGGCGTTGCTGGCGCAGGCGTTGGCAATTTGCTGAGAGGTGCCACGGGGGATGCCAGTGAAGGTTTGCAGTTCTCTGTGGCTCAGGGTGCAAGTGGCAATTTGGGCACCATCACATTCAGCAAAGGTCTTGGTGAACGGCTAAGCGACTGGATTGATACTTTGTCTGCGGAAGGCGGTGCTCTGGCCTCTCGAACTGAGGGCCTGAACAGCAGAAAGTCTCGTCTGGACGACCAAGAGGACCGGATCAACCTGCGCCTGGAACAGGTTGAAAAGCGCTACCGGGCCCAATTTACAGCCTTGGACACGATGCTGGCCAGCATGCAACAGACAAGCTCTTATCTGAGCCAGCAACTGGCCGCGCTGGCCCAACAGCGTTAAGCGCGGAACTGTACCCTAAAACCCCTGTTTTTAGCCGGATCAAACAGGGGGCGCAAGCCCTACTATTTGTTTAAGACAAATCACCAAGTGAACGCACCATGATGTACGGCGCAAAAGCATATGCACAAGTAGGACTGGAAACTGGCATCAACAGTGCCTCACCCCACGGCTTGATTGTGATGCTTTACGAAGGGGCCATTGAAGCCATTCGCAAGGCCAAAATTTACCTGGAAATGCAAAACATCGAGATGAAAACCAAATCGGTGGACAAGGCGCTGCGTATCATCAAAGACGGATTGACCGCATCGCTCGACGTAAACGCTGGCGGAGCTCTGGCCCAGCAACTGCTTTCACTGTACGACTACATTGGCAAAGAACTGATTTTGGCCAACGCCCAAAACAGCCCGGAACGTATGGACACCTGTATCGATTTACTCGATGACCTGCGCACTGCCTGGCTGGAAATAGGCCAAACCGTCACCAAACCATAACAACATACTTAGGACCGCTCTAGACCATGATCTTCGCGACAGACAACAACGGTGCAATCATGAAGCTGTACGCCGCCATAGCGAATCAAAGCCAGGTAATGCTTGATTCGGCCAAGGCTGGCAATTGGGATGAGTTGTGCGCTGCTGAAGAACAGTGCTCAAAGTTGATCCACGAGCTTCAGGCCATCAAGGAAGCGCAACAAACCGAATTGAATGAAAAGGAACGCAGCCAGCACATTGGCTATCTGAAAAAGATTTTGGCTGATGACGCTGCCATTCGCGACATCACTGAACCCCGCCTTAAGCAGTTGGAAGAATTTCTTCGCGCAGCCAACAACTCGCAGAAACTCAGCAACTCTTATGGGTCCAACTAAGCCATTGCGCTAAAGCAACGGGTGTGAGATATGACATTAACCCCGGTTAAATCAGCTCCACCCAACGTCAACTCCGTACTTCAATCCAATCCGGGCGACAGGGTTTCCTCCGGCAAAGGCGAAATTGCGCCCGTTGTTGCCATACTGACCCGTCAACTCCCGCTACCACAAGCCCAACAACTTGCCGGGCAAACAGCCTTGGTGCGAGTAGTGAAAGGCGGGCCTGGCAATGAGGCAGAACTTGAGTTTGCGGGCCAAAATATTCAGGTTAAATTACCCCCTGGGCGACAGCTCACTGCAGGCGAAATGGTCACAGTCGCCTTTGTCCTGTCCGGCAAAGGGGATGACTTGTCCGCAGGTGGCAGCAGCGGCGGTAAAAAAATCGCTGAAGCCCGCAACTTGCTCACCACGCTTCCTGTCAGTATTGACGATGGCGAGGCGCAGGATTCTCCCAGTTTTGTAGACCGGCTTTCAGGCACCGCACGGCTGATTGGGCTTCTTGAGCGCTTGGGACAAGGGGCACCCACGCAAGTTTCCACTTCGGTGATGACCAGCCTCAAACAATTGAGCACTCAGTTTCAAACACAAACCAACGCGCCCAGCGTGTTGCTGGCTGAACCCGACAATACAACGCCCAGTGCGCGCGCCTTGGCGCAAACCACACCTCAAAACCAAGCACAACAAACACAAGGCGTTAACACATTGAACAACCTGAACAACAACCTTGCAGGTGTGTTGGCGCGGCAGGTGAGCGCAGCTGTTGAAAACAGTGGTTTGTTTTATGAATCGCACCTGCAACAGTGGGCCAACGGACAACGCAGCACCGATCAAATTGCGAAAGAACCACAAGCCCGGTTTGGGCAAGACCAGGTGATTTCGGAAAAAGGTCTGAACCCGGCGGCAGTTGACCAATCAGTCAAGCTGGTTACCGCACAACTGGCTGCGCTGGACAACAATCGGATTTCATTGGCGCTCAGTGGCCTGTTGGGGCACCCGGTTCAAATTGACATTGAACCCGACACGGAAGAGGCCAGCGACCACGAAGAGCAGAACAGTGAAGAAACTGCCCGCCCCTGGGTTGCACGCCTGAAACTGGACATGGCTCATTTGGGTGAACTGAATGTCCGAGTGCGCATGTTAGGTTCACAGTGTGATGTACAAATTACCGGGCCGGCACGCAGCAAACAGGCCATTGACCCCCATTGGCAAACCTTTCGGCAAGCCATGGATGACAAAGGATTGAAGCTGGTTCACGGCCAGTTTATGGTACCCACGGGGTTTGAAATTGGCGAATAAACTGAGCCCCCAACAAGCCGTGGCACTGGCTTACCTTGAACACTCTGGCGCACCGAAGGTTGTAGCCAAAGGTCAGGGTTTGATTGCAGAACAAATTATCCAGAAAGCCAAAGAATCTGGCGTATTTGTTCATGAAAGCCGCGAGCTGGTCTCGTTGCTGATGAATGTCGATCTGGACCAACAAATTCCACCTGGGCTGTACCAGGCAATTGCGGAATTGTTGGCTTGGGTGTTTCAAATAGAAAACAAAGAATTCAGTACAGAGGGAAAGTCATGAGTCACAACACCAGTATCGCGCCTGAACGCGATCAAAAGCTGCTCGAGGAATTCAGTTTGAGTGCAGTACCCACCTTGCGCAAACTCCTCACCACCATCAATGAAGATGAGCATGAGCTTTATGTTTATCTGCAATCTGATCACACCCAGTTTGTCACCGAAGTACTGAACATTGACTGGACCACTGGCCTGATGTGGCTGGGCACACCCTATGAAAAAGCTTTGAGCGGCAATTGCAATGCCTCAACAGCCTACGTCATGGTGAGCTTTCCAGATGGCGTTAAAGTGCAGTTTGCAGGCGTGGGTATTTTGCAAAGCCAGTATCAAGGGGCCGACGCCTTGCGCATTGCCATTCCCAAAACGATTGTTCGTCTGCAACGGCGCAATTACTTCCGGGTCATGGCCGATGAAGAATTGAATGCGCAAGTCAAACTCGAAATTCCAGCGGTGAATGGCCCAATCAGCCTGATCGACATTAGCCTGGCAGGTTGCGGCTTGTCTTTGCAAACACCGCCCAGTCATCATCAGGCCGGCGAGATCATTCCAGACGTTCGCCTAACCCTTCCCGACGGCGAGGGCAGCATGTTGGTCGAGTTGGTGGTGCGAAACATCAAGCCGATGGCAGACCACCCTGAAATGGTTCAGCTTGGTTGCGAGATGAAAACACTGGAACGGGGTTCCGAGCGCCGCTTGCAACGCTTTTTGCTGGCAACCGAACGCAGGCAACGCGCCAACCTGCATTCGATCGACTAAGTTCTGTTGGTCAGCGGCGCTTGCTGCCACCCAGCAGAGAACCCAAAATACCACGCATCAGCTCGCGACCCACCTGTGAGCCGATGCTGCGTGCCGCGCTTTTTGCCATGGTTTCTGCAACACTTTGGCGTTTGCGTCCACCTGCGCCACTGGTGCCAAACAACATGTCACCCAAACCACCCAAAGTGCTTTTTTCCTCAGCAGTTTGAGTGCCCTTTGCAGCGGGCGTCTCCGCGGCATCCTGCGCTGCAATTGCCTGCTCGGTGCGCGCCTTCAACATTTCGAAAGCCGATTCACGATCTACAGTTTTTTCGTAAACCCCCGCCACCAACGAATTCGCAATCAATTCCTTGCATTGCTCAGGGCTGGCCGGGCCAAACTTGCTGGCAGGTGGATACACCCACGCACGACACGTGGGGCTTGGCGTGCCTTTAGGATCAAGAAAACTGACCAAGGCCTCACCAACACCCAGTTCGGTAATGGCCGCTTCAATATCCAAACCCGCATTCGGGCGCATGGTTTCAGCCGCCACTTTCACCGCTTTTTGATCTCGCGGAGTGAACGCCCTCAGGGCATGCTGAACACGATTGCCCAGTTGGCCCAACACGGAATCGGGAACGTCCAGCGGATTCTGGGTCACGAAATAAACACCCACACCTTTGGAACGAATCAGGCGAACCACCAACTCGACTTTTTCAATCAGGGGTTTGGGTGCATCAGTAAACAGCAAGTGCGCTTCATCGAAGAAAAACACCATTTTTGGTTTCTCGACATCGCCTACTTCAGGAAGATTCTCAAACAGCTCAGACAACAACCACAACAGGAAGGTGGCATACAACTTCGGCGAATTCATCAGCTGGTTGGCCGCCAGAATGTTGATGATGCCGCGCCCATTGGAATCGGTTTGCATCAGGTCATCCATGTTCAACATGGGCTCACCGAAAAACTTGTCGGCCCCCTGCCCCTCCAGCGCCAACAAACCACGCTGTATTGCGCCCACAGAGGCCGAGGAAATATTGCCGTACTCGGTGGTGAACTGCTTGGCGTTTTCACCGACGTACTGCAACATGGCGCGCAGGTCTTTCAAATCCAGCAACAGCATGCCGTTGTCGTCCGCAATTTTAAAAACCAGGTTCAACACGCCTTCTTGCGTGTCGTTCAACCCCAGTAAACGGCCCAGCAACAAAGGGCCCATGTCGGAAATGGTGGCACGCACTGGGTGCCCCTGCTCACCAAACACATCCCACAAAGTCACCGGGCTGCCGGCAAACTCCGGCACAGGTATGCCGGTCATTTTCAGCCGTTCTTCAAATTTGGGAGAAGTTTTGCCGGGCTGGGAAATGCCGGTCAAGTCACCTTTTACATCGGCCATAAACACAGGCGTGCCAATTCGTGAAAACGCTTCAGCCAGCACTTGCAAAGTGACTGTTTTGCCCGTGCCGGTTGCGCCTGTGATCAAACCATGCCGGTTGGCCAATTGAGGCAACATAAAGAGGTCGGTTGCGGTTTCGGCGCGGTTGTCTCGGGCAATCGGGAAAGGTGCAATCATGGGCTGGGCTCCAGTTCTTCAATGGGGTCAATGAATTGGATTGTGCCACAGCCTGTCCGGAATTCAGAACGAATTCAGAACATTACACAGGCATGTTCATGATGTCGTTGTAGGCCTGGAGAATTTTGTTTCGGGCCTGAACCACCGCTGTGAATTGCAGCGATGAAGTATTCATGGCAATCACGGTTTCTTCAACCGAGGCAGTGGGGTCATCCATCTGCAAACGCTTGCCCAGGTCAGCAGCCTTGTCAGCCGACAGGCTCGCGCTTTCCAAAGCCTTGGCAATCGCATCGGCAAACGAGGCCTGGTCAAGTGCCTGTGGCTTGCTGGTCAGCGACGGGCTTTTGATGGCATCCGTTACCGCACTGCTTAACAGGCCACTCACGGCCCCCATTTTGTCGATCATGAAACACTCCAACGCGGAATTTTTGTTTATACCCTCTCTTTGTACAGGCAAGCGGGGCCAGCCATTGCCACAAACAAGGGGTAAAACCCCCCTTATTTTTTAAACACCACCCTCAAGTTTTTGAAATAGGTGCCGTTAAGGCCCCCTTTTTACTGAATTGCTTGCGCACCCCAGCAAGCACAATGCATGGGTAGAACAATATTCAACCCACATGCAGGTATTCCATGGCAGAAGTTCTTAGCAGCCCCGAAGTGATCGGCCCGGTTGGCAACAACCCGATTACCAATATGCAGCAACGTTTCGCAAAACTGCCCCAGAAAAACAAAATGGGTATCCTGATCGGCTTGCCATTGCTGATCGCGGTGATTGCCTCGCTGCTGATGTGGGCCAACCAGACCAGTTACCGCGTGCTGTTCAGCGGCCTGAACGACCAGGACGGTGGAGCCATTGTTGAAGCACTGACCCAGATGAAAGTGCCTTATGAATTCAATACCGCCGGTACTGCCATTCTGGTGCCCTCTGAAAAGGTGTACGACACACGCCTGGCACTGGCCAGCCAAGGCCTGCCCAAAGGCAGTGTGAGCGGCTTTGAAGCCATGGACAACCAGAAGCTGGGTATTACCCAATTTCAGGAACAGGTGAATTACCAGCGTGCACTGGAAGGTGAACTGGTTCGCTCCATTCAATCCATTTCAGCGGTGCAAAGCGCCCGTGTGCATTTGGCCATTCCCAAGCCATCCATTTTTATCCGTGAAAAGCAGACTCCCAGCGCATCCATTGTGCTGAACCTGTTTGGCAGCCGCACACTGTCTGAACCTCAAATCAACGGTATTGTGCATTTAGTAGCCTCCAGCCTGCCCGGCATGAACCCTGAAGACGTCAGCATTGTTGACCAATCTGGTCGCCTGCTCACAGGCAAAACACAACTGGAAAGCGGCCTGAACCCCACGCAGCTGGCCTACACCAACCAGATTGAACAAAGCCTGACCAGCCGCATCGTCGATATTCTCAGCCCGGTGTTCGGAAGCGAAAATGTGCGCGCCACCGTAACCGCCAACATGGATTACTCCACGTCTGAGCGCACCGATGAAATTTACAAGCCCAACGGCGACACCACACAAGCCACCATTCGAAGCCAACAAATCAGCGAGTCCAACGACGGCAGCAGCAATGCCAACCCGCAAGGCGTGCCCGGCGTCATGGCCAACACCCCACCGGGAGAGGCAGCAGCCAATATTGGCCAAAACCCGCAGCAGGCACTGGCAAACCAAGGCAATAACCCAACTCAAACCAACAACAGCAGCCGCAAAGACTCCACCGTGAATTACGAGGTGGACAAATCGGTGCAGTACACCAAATCGCAAGTCGGGAAAATTGAACGCCTGTCAGCCGCCGTGGTGGTGAATTACAAAACAATCACCGATCCCAAAGGCGAAACACGCCAGGTGCCACTGACACCAGAGGAAATTACCCAACTGGACAGCCTGGTGAAGCAGGCCATTGGCTTTGACGAACAACGCGGTGACGCGGTCAATGTGGTGAACCAGGCTTTCACCAAGGTGGAAGAAGAAGCAATCCCCATGTGGGCACAACAGGAAACCATGGACCTGGCGAAATCATTGGGCATGCCAATCGGCATTGCGCTGATCGCAGCCATTCTGGTGTTCGGTGTACTGCGCCCCATGATGAAGCCGGCCGAAGTTGATTTGTTTGATGAAGGGCCCGAATTGCTGCCCGGACAACGCATGCCACTCCTGGCCAACCAGGTGGGCGGCGACAACGACGCAGAATTGCTCGAGCAACTGCAACGCGAAGGTACCCTGCCCGGCATGAATCGCCAGGAAAAAATGGAAAAACTGCGCCATTTGGCAAAAGAACACCCACAAATTGTGGCGAGCATCGTAAAAAACTGGGTCAACGGCGAAACACAGAACGGCTAAGGCCTGCCTGACAAAGCACCACGAGGAATCAACACCATGGCAGAAAGCGAACTTGGCATTCAAAAAGGCGCAATCCTGATGCTTAGCTTGGGCGAGGAAGAGGCTGCAGAAGTATTCAAGTATCTCGGCCCCAAAGAAGTTCAAAAGCTGGGTCAACAAATGTCGAAAACCAAAGACGTGCCCATCGACCGCATCGAAGAAATTGCAGGCGAAGTGGTTCAAATTGCGCAAAGTCAAAGTGCTTTGGGCCTTGATTCAGATGCCTACATTCGAAGTGTGCTGACACGTGCACTGGGTGAAGACAAGGCTGGTTTTTTGCTGGACCGTATTTTGCAGGGCAGCGACACCTCTGGCATTGAAGGCCTGAAGTGGATGGACCCGGGCACTGTGGCTGAATTGATTAAAAATGAACACCCGCAAATTATTGCCACCATTCTGGTTCACTTGGAACGCGACTTTGCCGCCGCAATTCTAAACCTGTTTGTAGAACGCCTTCGCAGCGACGTGGTACTGCGAATAGCCACGATTGATGGCATTCAACCGAATGCCTTGCTTGAATTGAATGATGTGCTGTCCAAAGTGCTGGCCGGTGGCGACAAACTGAAGAAAACCACCCTGGGTGGAGTGCGTGCTGCTGCTGAAATCTTGAACTTCGTGGGCACCACTTCAGAGAAAAACGTGCTGGACACCATTCGCGAATACGACAACGAACTCAGCCAGCGCATTCAGGATGAAATGTTCACCTTCGACAACTTGCTCGACATTGACGATCGCGGCATGCAGAGCATTCTGCGTGACGTTCAAAGTGACCTGCTGGTGATTGCATTGAAAGGCGCCGATGAAGCCATTCGCGAAAAGGTGTTCAAAAACATGTCAAGCCGTGCGGCAGAAGCACTGCGCGACGACCTCGAAAGCCGCGGCCCGGTTCGCCTCTCCGAGGTGGAAGCGGCACAGAAAGATGTATTGAAAGTAGCCAGAAAACTGGCCGATGCCGGCGAGGTAGTACTGGGTGGAGGCGGTGAAGATGCGTTCATCTAACCGCATTATTCGCGGACTGGATGCCGCAGAATTGCCAAACTGGTCGGTTGAGCTGATTGGCTCGCGCTATGAAAACCCGGTTGATCGAATGATGGCGGAAATTGACCGACACCAGAAAGAATCCAGTGTCCCACCGGCAGCCCCCACCGAGGAAGAACTGCGCTTGAAAGAATGGGAAGCTGCGTTGGCGCGGCGCGAGAAACAGCTGGAAGAACTTGAAAAAGACACCCTGAAACAGGCCGAGGAACGTGGTCAGCAATTGGGCTATGAAGCGGGCTGGAATGCAGCACACAATGAACGCGTGGTGTTGGTGCAGGCCGCCAGCACCATGGAAGCGGAGTTCGAACGCTTCAAAAGCGAATTGTCAGAAAAACTGCTTGACCTGGCGGTGCTGGTCAGCAAAAAAGTGATCTGCGACACACTCGCCCTTCATCCTGAACAGGCAGCCGAGTTGTTGAACCAGGTGCTGGAAAGCATGCAGTTGCACAGCAAAGCGGTCACGCTGCGTGCTCACCCCAACACCATTCGCGTGCTTGAAGCCCAGTTTGGCGATCAGCAAATGCTGGGCAATCTGCGCATGATCGAAGACCCCAAGCAACTGCAAGGTGGTTTTTTACTGCAACACCCGGAAGGCGAAGTGGATGCAACGCTTCAAACCCGCTGGCTGCGCGCCATTGAGGCCCTGGGCCGCAATAACCCGTTAAGCCCAGAGGACACCGAGTAAATGGCCGACCTGCTGGAATGGATCGACGAATGCAAATTTCTGGTTGAACACAGCCAGCCCCAAATTGCCACGGGCAAACTGACCCGCGTGGCCGGTTTGGTGATGGAAGCTGTGGGCCTGAAGCTGCCCGTGGGCAGTGTCTGCACTGTGGTACAAAAAGGTGCCCCGCCGCTGGAAGCTGAAGTGGTGGGCTTTAATGGCGACAAGCTGTTTTTGATGCCTGCCACCGATGTGCACGGCATGACACCCGGTGCCAAGGTTATCGCCCAGGAGCCCCCACCCATCGCACCCAAGCTGGGTGTGAAAGCCCACCCCTGGCGCAGACCCGAGGACAAAACCAAACACCTGCCTGTGGGCGACAGCCTGCTGGGCCGTGTGGTGGACAGCAATGGCCGCCCACTGGACACTCTGGGTGAACTGAAATTCGAAAAACGCAGCCCTTTGGCTGCACGCCCAATCAACCCGCTGGAACGTGAACCCATTACCGAACCAATGGACGTGGGCGTACGTGCCATCAATGCACTGCTCACCGTAGGGCGTGGCCAGCGAATTGGCCTGATGGCCGGTTCCGGTGTGGGTAAATCGGTATTGCTGGGCATGATGGCGCGCTACACCAAAGCCGACCGTGTGGTGGTTGGCCTGATTGGCGAACGTGGCCGCGAAGTGAAAGAATTCATTGAACAGATTTTGGGTGAAGAAGGCCTGAAACGCAGCGTGGTAATTGCTGCACCCGCCGACGTGAGCCCACTGCTTCGCATGCAAGGCGCAGCCTACACGCAGGTGGTGGCCGAGCATTTTCGGGATCAGGGCCACAACGTGCTGATGATCATGGACTCGCTAACTCGTTATGCCATGGCGCAACGCGAAATTGCACTGGCCATTGGCGAACCCCCTGCCACCAAAGGCTACCCACCCAGCGTGTTTGCCAAACTTCCCACGCTCGTTGAACGGGCTGGCAATGGCAGAAAAGGGGGTGGTTCAATTACTGCGTTTTACACCGTGCTGACCGAGGGTGATGACCAGCAAGACCCCATTGCTGATTCAGCCCGCGCCATTCTCGACGGTCACATTGTTCTGTCGCGGCAACTGGCAGAAAGTGGCCACTATCCCGCCATCGATATTGAACAGTCGATTTCACGGGCCATGCACAACATTGTGCCTGCAGGCCACCTGAATGCGGCCCGCGGCATGAAAGCTGCATTCTCCCGCGTGCAACGCAACCGTGACCTGATCACCGTGGGTGCCTACTCCCCAGGGGCAGACCCACAATTGGACCATTCTTTGGCCCTTTATCCAAAGATTGAAAACCTGCTGCAGCAGTCAATGTTAGAGAGTGCAAGTTTCGATGAAGCGCTGGCAGGCCTTCAATCGCTATTTCCGAACGAATTTAAAAACGACAAACACTAAACCGCTTGGACGCCCATGAGCAATGTGCTGCAAATCCTGATTGAACAGGCCAGCGAAAAGGCCGACAACCTGGCCAGAAACATGGCCAGCACCCAGCAAAAGCTGGTTCAAGGTCAAGACAAACTGAACATGTTGCAAACCTACCGCAACGAATGCGAAGGCGGCATGCACAACAAAGCCACCACTGGCATGACAGGTCAACAACTGCGCAACCAGTTGGCTTTTGTCGGAAAAATTACCCAAGCCATTGAACAGCAAAGCCGCGAAATCGAATTTCTGAATACCACACTGGCCCACCAGCGCACCCAGTGGCAAGAGGCACTGGCCGAACAGCGCAAATTTGAAGCCTTGGTGGAACGTGAAAAAATCAAACAGGCCAAACTTGAAAACAAGCGCGACCAAAAAATGAACGATGAGTTTGCCGCACGCATTTACCGGGTTCACACCGCTGGGGAGCCCTCATGAACACGAGTACTCAAGCCATGAACCAAGTGAACAAAGTGCAAACCCCTGCGGCGGGCAACAAGCCCAAGCAAGGTCAGCAAGAGTCGCAATTGAATTTCACTGAACTGTTCAGTTCAGCATTGGGCCAATCGGCACCTACAGCCCAACTCAACAGCATTGAAAGCCAATTGCGGGAAAGTTTGTACCAACAGAACAAACCCAAAAAGAACAACGAAAGCACGACAAACGCCGAGGCCGCACAGGCAGCCCAAGCCGCTGTGTGGGCGCAACGCAACTGGATGCAAACAGCACCAGTGCAGCAGGCCACACCAGTAGCCACGGCCGCAGTGGCGAAAAACGCCGAAGCCGCAAAACAGGCTGTTGCACCTGACAACAGGGTTGAAACCAAGGCCCCTGACAACACGGCACCCACTGATTCAGCCGATGCATCAACCAGCGGCGTAAACAAGTCGCCCAGTTCGAGTGATGCCCAGCACACGCCGGAACACAATGCAGACAAGAACACAGAACAGGCCACAAAAGTTGCACTGCCCGGCACCGTTGCAAACCCGGCAAACAGCGAAGTAGCGCTTGATAAAACAGCCCACGCAGCCGAGCTGGCACTGAACAGTGCCGCCAATGGCGAGCCCGTGGCGCAGTTGATCAATCCAGCAAAACCAGAACAAGCCACCGGCAATGAACTGGCTGGTGCCGACAAAGCACGGCCTGACCTTAAAACCACCGCCCAGTTGAAAGCGGACGCCACAATTGCCAACAGCACGGTTCAAACACGTGCTGATACCGCCCAAGGCAATGGTCCTGGCAATGTGGGCAACGCAGTACAGGTGCAACTGAATCAGCAACTAAACCAGCAAGTGGCCCCACAAATAACGCAGCAAATGGCTCAGCAGGCTCAAGCCATGGGTGAAGGCTTTGGCGAGGAAGGTTTGAAAGTAGGCCAGAAAATTCTGGCCACAGGCAACCTGCAATCCGCGGGCACGACCACAGGGATTGCCGCAGGCACCAACGGTCTGACAGGCTCGGCAGGTACAGCGCAACAAGCCCTGATCAAAACACCGGTCAATCAACCCGGGTTTGCCAAGGAACTGGGACAAACCGTGCAATGGGCCATCGGCAAGAATTTGTCCACCGTTGACATTCGCGTGAATCCCGAAAGTTTTGGTCCCATGAACATGCGTCTGGTGCAGAAAGGCCAACAGGTTCAACTCGTGATTCGCACCCAGGATGAAGCTTCAGCCAACCTGTTGACCCAGGCCTTGGGTGGCTTGAAAGAAGTGTTGGCCCAGAATGGCCTGCAACTGAACCAGGTGCAGATTCAACACGGCAACCCATCCAACCAGCAAGGTCAGCCCAACAACAGTCAAACCCAGTTTGATCAGAACCGGAACCAGGGCCAAGGCCATGGACAACATGCAGCTGGTGGCGACAATTCCCAACCAGAAACTGGTGCACCTGCCACCACCGCCGTGTCCAGAAAGCCTGAGGGCAAGCTCGACCTGTTTGCCTGATCCACACGGACCTGACGAATGAATTGGGTCCAAACAACACGGCTTTTCGGGGGTTTGCTCGGAAACCTTTCAGACACAATAGAGCTTGAAAGTGACACACAACAGCAATTGAACTTACGGAGTCAAGCATGGCCAGAGTCGCCCCGGCACCCGCTGCAGTAGCCCCACAAGCAGCAGCGCCCGAAAAAGGATCCAAGAAAAAACTGATCCTGATTCTTGCAATCGTATTGACCGTTCTTGCAGCAGGCGGCGCAGCAGCCTTTTTTCTGCTGGGTGGCCAAGGTGGTGAAGGCACCGCAGAGGAAAAGGTCGAAACCCCGTTGGGTCCACCCACATTCGTGGTCATGGACCAGTTTGTTGTCAACCTGGCCGAGCCAGATACCACCCGTTACCTGCAAATTGGCATCACCTATGAAGTGGGCGGCCCCGCACAAGCCGAAGAAATCAAGAACTACACACCCGTGATTCGCAGCCGGATCCTGTTGGTATTGTCTGGCAAAAACGTGGGCAACCTGACATCGATTGAAGGCAAGCAACAGCTGATGGATGAGTTGGTGGACCTGGCTCGCGTCACCATCAAAGGCGATCCGAAAGACCCCACGCGCGGCATTCGCGACGTGCATTTTTCCAGCTTTGTGATTCAGTAACAGGACGCGCTGCACCATGCCCGGAGAATTTCTTTCACAAGACGAAGTCGATGCCCTGCTCAGGGGTGTGAACGGCGAAGAAGAAACGAAAGACGCTTCTGAAACTCATGAAGGCGTTCGCCCTTACAACCTGGCCACTCAGGAACGGATTGTTCGTGGCCGCATGCCCACGCTTGAAATTATCAATGAGCGTTTTGCGCGTTTAATCCGCATTGGCTTGTTCAACTTCATGCGCAGAAGCCCGGAAATTTCCGTAGGCCCAGTCAAAGTATTGAAGTACAACGAATTCATTCGCAATCTGGTGGTACCCACCAACCTGAACATCATGGCCATGAAGCCCCTACGCGGCAATGCACTGTTCATTTTTGACCCCAGCCTGGTGTTTGCAGTCATCGACAATTTGTTCGGTGGCGACGGGCGTTTTCACACCCGAGTTGAGGGGCGTGATTTCACTCAAACCGAGCAGCGCATTATTGCCCGCATGCTTGAAGTGATTCGGGAAGAATTTGTGAAAGCCTGGGCACCGGTGTTTCCCTTGAAACCGGAATACCTGCGCTCGGAAATGCACACCCAATTTGCCAACATCGCAACCCCATCTGAAATTGTAGTAACCACCTCGTTCTCGATTGAACTGGGTGCCGGTGGTGGTTCACTTCATATTTGTATCCCCTACTCCACCATGGAACCCATTCGCGATTTGCTGTACTCCAGCATGCAGGGCGACCAGGCCGAACCCGACAAACGTTGGGTCACCATGCTGAAAAAGCAGGTGCAAATGGCAGAAGTGGATTTGGTGGCCAGCCTGGCGAGCACACAGCTGACCGTGGCCGACATCATGGAACTGCGCATTGGCGATGTCATTCCAATTGAAATTGACAAAGTAATTGAAGCACGCGTGGACAATGTGCCCGTGTTCAATTGCAGCTACGGCACCAGTGGTGGCCAGTACGCACTGAAAGTTGAAGAAGTTCTGGCTGTGAGCAATGAGTCACATGCCGACGCGCTGAACCTGGAAGCCTTGCTGAGCAAGGAAACCAAACAGCCTGAAAAAACACACGAATAGCGATCAAGATAAGGAACACACCATGTCTGAACAGCAAGTAGATACCGTAACCGACGCAGCCGACGACTGGGCAGCCGCACTGGCCGAACAAGCCAGCACCACGGCCACAAGTACCAGCGACACCGACAACCTCTTTGCACAGGCCA
>JAHJCM010000244.1 GCA_018812945.1 Gammaproteobacteria bacterium
CACCAATTACATTTGTTGACGAGAGAGCGAGTTGAAACGTATCGGTTTGACTGTTCGCGCAATGCGCGCAATGAGCGCAATCAGCGCAACCGGCCTGTTGGCTGCGGTGGCTTTTTCTAACCCCGCAATGGCTGTTGAAGGCAACGCCGAGGCAGCGGCATCGAAGAAGTCCATGTGCATTGGCTGCCATGGTATTCCCGGTTACAAGGCCAGCTTCCCCGAGGTGTACAACGTGCCTTATATCGCGGGCCAGAACGCCAAGTACATTGAGGCAGCGCTGAATGCCTACAAGAAGGGCGATCGCAAACACCCGACCATGCGCGGTATTGCTGAAACCCTGACCGAACAAGACATCGCTGACCTGGCTGCGTATTACGCACAAGCCAAGTGATTTGCAACAAGGACTAATCAACATGAAAACTAAATTCACTATCGCTGCAGCCTTGTTTGCCGCGTCATTCTCAGTTCAGGCTGCTGACATTGCAGCAGGCAAAGCCAAGGCCGAAGCTCAGTGCGCGGCATGCCATGCTGTTGAAGGCAACTGGAATAAAACCATGGATCCTTCTTACCCGAAGCTGGCTGGGCAGCATGCGGACTACATTGCCAACACCTTGAAGCAGTACCAGAAGGGTGGCCGTAATAATGCCATTATGGCCGGAATGGCCGCTGGCCTGAGCCAGCAAGACATCAAGGATTTGTCAGCATTCTTTGCGTCGCTTGAAGGCGAGTTGTACCTGAAGAAGTGAATTGATTGCCAGTCTGAACGGACTGGGCTTAATAAAAAACCCGCTTGAAGCCTTGTTGCTGAAGCGGGTTTTTTTACGACGAATGGGAGTGGATCAAACCCCGCTGTGTTCCAGAATGCATTGAATGTAATTTTCGCTGCTGAAGGCAACCCCGTTTTTCTGTTGCTGGTAAATTTGCTCAGCCAAACATTCAAACACCTGGTGAGCCGCTTTGTGATCATCGCCCATTTTCTCGCACAGTTTGGCGAAAGCTGCCCGAATACCGGGTGGCTGGTCGATGCTGACCTGTTCAGCCACGGCCAGGTGCATGGACAAGTGTAGAAAGGGATTGCTTTGGCCCGCTTCTACCGAGAAGTCAGCGGCAAGAATCGATTCTGGTTCAGCGTCAAACACTTCAAAATACTCGGGATGCTTGGTCATCCATTGCAGGGCGAGGCTTTCTGCTTCGCTCAGTGGCTCTTCTTTGTGGTATTTCTTCCAGCTGTTCAAAAAAAACAGCCTTGCCTGGTCTCGCGTTGGATTGAACATGAAAAGGTTACCTCGTGTATTACATCTGTGGGCTATTGAACAGGCACAGACTGAGTCGATTGTTTCTGGGCGGTGTTACCACGGTGTCACCCTGGTTTAACCAAGCAGCTTGACCAAATACGCCGATCCATTCTGTATCGGGGAAACTGGCCAACACAGTGGCGATGTCGTTGTCATCGGCATGGCACATTTGGCTTCGCTCGAAACCGGCGAAAAGAATGCCTATGTCGGGTGCTTTGGCATTGAAATGAGTGCGCACGGCGGGCATCCACTCATGGATTTCTTGATCGATTGCCTTGGGGGTTCGGTGGGCCAGTCGCACTTTTTGCCCTTTGAGCACTGGCGCGGCCAGTCCCAAAGTGCCATCGGCATGAATTTCCATCACGGGTATCCAGCTTTCCCCTTTGTCGTGCACCACTTGCAAACGCATGCCCACCGGGCGGGGTTGTTCGCTTGGGCATCGAAGCGCCGAGGCTGCTTTTTCATCACCTACACGAATCAGAAACAGGCCATTGCTTTCGCTCACTGTTTGATACGGTCCCAGAAATGTGAGTCCTTCCGAGTTGAGAATCAAGGGGGTTTGCACTAGCAGTTGGGTTGCACAAATGGCTTCACCGCAGATACGGCCGTGCTCAACGCGCGGCATTTTTGCGTAATTGGCTCCGTACGACAACAAGCCCAAGGTGTCTGCTTGCACGATGCTAGATTCAGGCTCGCAGTCGGCCAATGTCCAGTGGTCGGTCAGTACTTGCTCGTGCTCAACCATGCACAGGTTCAAGGCAGTGTGCCGTGCAGGAATATTGCCTTGCGGAGTTTCGAATTCTTTGCCAAACACGGCGACCAATACGGTGGGTTCGTTGCTAAACACCTCGCCCTGTCCCAACAGGCCTGAGGCACAGCCACCCCACACATTCATGCAGTTGGTTTTGCTGACACACAAATGTGCAAGGTCTTGCAAAAGCGAAGCGAAATGAGGTGTGCACAACAAAATAACCCGGCTGATGTAGTCGGAGTGGCGGCGAAGCCCGGCCTTTTCAACCGCGCTTTCAACCAGTGCAGCGGCGTCTTCAAGCCGGGCATCACTGAACACTTGAACGCAAATTGCGTGGCTCATGTTGTTTTCTTTTTGAATTCGCACAAGTCCACGATACTACAACGAGTACATTCCGGTTTGCGTGCCTTGCACACATAGCGCCCGTGCAAAATCAGCCAATGGTGAGCGTTTAACATAAACTCTTGGGGCACCAGCTTCAACAGCCTTTTTTCAACTTCAAGCACATCTTTCCCTGGGGCAATGCCGGTGCGGTTGCTGATGCGGAAAATATGCGTATCGACAGCCATCGTGGGTTGCCCGAATGCGGTGTTCAGCACTACGTTGGCGGTTTTGCGGCCAACGCCCGGGAGGCTTTCAAGTGCCTCCCGGTCTGCTGGTACTTCGCCGTTGTGTTGGTCTCGCAAAATTTCCGCGGTTTGCACAAGGTGTTTTGCCTTCGACCGAAACAGACCAATTGTTTTGATGTATTCCTCAACACCGGCAACACCAAGCGCTGCGATTGCTGCTGGCGTATTTGCCACGGCAAACAGTTTTCGTGTGGCAATGTTCACACCTTTGTCGGTGGCCTGTGCACTTAGCAATACTGCAGCCAGAAGTTCAAACGGAGTTGAATACTCCAGCTCGGTTTTTGGTTCTGGGTTTGCCTGCTGAAATCGTGTGAAGATCTCGATGCGTTTTTCCTTGTTCATGATGTTTGCGCCTGTCGCCGTGCCCGTGCCCTGGCCAGTGCAGCTTGCACCACAGCCTTTTTGGCGGCTGCATCGGGGCTGGGTGTGTCGTCTAACTCGTCCAGTTTGTGAATTGCCTTGGCTTCGAGTCTTTCAGCCTGTTCTTCCTTTTGCCGCTTCAAACGGTTTTCCCGAGTTTGCATGCGCGCGCGGGCAGCATGCGCCTGGGCTTGGTCCCACGCGCTGAATTCAGGTATGAACACCATGTCGATACAGTCGACGGGACACGGGGGAATGCACAATTCGCAGCCTGTACACAACTCAGCCAGTACGGCGTGCCTGCGTTTGCTGCTACCCACAATTGCATCGACAGGGCACGCTTTGATGCACAGGGTGCAGCCAATACAATGTTGGGGGTGAATGCTGGCGATGTGCCGTTCAATGGTGGTGCCGCAGCTGGGGTCAACTGGTTTTTCCGGAAGATTCAGCAGCGCAGACAAGGCCGCGATTGTGCTCTCGCCGCCCGGGGGGCAACGGTTTAAATCCGCTTCCCGGCTCGCCAAGGCTTTGGCGTAAGGCAAACAGCCCTCAAACCCGCACTGTGTGCATTGGGTTTGAGGAAGTAGATCGTCTATTTGTTGAACAAGCTGCTCATGCATTCTTGGCTATGAATTCGCGGATTTTCGGGTAAACCTTCTCGCGCCAACGGCGACCGCTGAAGATACCATAGTGTCCGCATTCCATGGCCTCGTAATGTTCTTTCTTGTCCGCAGGCAGGCTTTTGCACAGCTTGAGTGCAGCTTTGGTTTGGCCAGGACCGGAAATGTCATCCAGCTCGCCTTCAATGGTTAACAGTGCCACTGTTTTCACGTCTTCCGGCTTTACGCGCTGGCCGCGAACTTCCCAGGTACCTGTTGGCAGGGCGTGATCTTGAAACACAGTTTTGATTGTGTCCAGATAATACTCAGCAGGCATGTCCAGCACCGCATTGTATTCATCGTAAAACTGACGGTGGCTTTCAGCGCTTTCTCCGTCACCCTCTACCAGGTGCATGTAAAAGTCGTAGTGGCTTTGTGCGTGCTTGTCCGGGTTCATGCTGACAAAACCCAAATGCTGCAAGAAGCCGGGGTACACGCGGCGCAGGTAGCCGGGATAAGTGTGGGGCACATTGTAAATCACATTGTTTTCAAACCAGGAGTAGGGCTTTTTGGTGGCCAGATTGTTCACCTCGGTGGGGCTTTCGCGGGTGTCGATGGGGCCGCCCATCATGGTCATGCTTTTGGCTTGTTTGGGGTCCTTGTTGGACGCCATCAGCGACACAGCTGCCATCACCGGTACCGTAGGTTGGCACACCGAGATCAGGTGGACATCGGGACCCAGCAGTTGAATGAATTCGATGCAGTAATGCACGTAGTCGTCCAGGTGGAACTCGCCCTCTGACAATGGCACCATGCGTGCGTCTACCCAATCGGTGATGTAGACATCGTGGTCTTGAAGCAGGGTTTTGACAGTGTCGCGCAGCAGGGTGGCATGGTGGCCAGATAGAGGGGCAAACACCAATACCTTGGGTTGTGACTTTAAGGGTTTGGATTCAGCCGGAATCATTTTGCGAAAGTGAATCAGTTTGCAAAATGGCTTGGTTTCAACAATTTCCTGAGCAATAGATACTTCGCGATCGCCGCACTTGACTGTGG
>JAHJCM010000034.1 GCA_018812945.1 Gammaproteobacteria bacterium
AAACAATGTTCGGATCAACTTGACTCGCTACAAACATGATTGCGATTGTTGCGCCAACCTTCAGGAATTCTCCGGCCAAAAACACAAACGTTCCGCCCATGGGGGTTTTACTACCCAAGGCCAACCGTGCGGCGAACAAAGTGCTCGGCAACGCGACGGCGACGAAACCCCAAGCGGCAGACTGCGCGTGAACTGGGGACACCAACAACATAAGGAGGCACGTGGCCACCCCGACGACCCATTGGAGCCCGACTATTTTCCACATATTTGCTGCGCTGCCACATTTAACCTTAGTAGGATACGTATTTTCCGTAAGGTCACGTGTTTTTGACAAACCGCCAGATTATAGGGGTTTGTACGGCCCCTCGTCAAACGAAAACGGCTTATTTTTCACACCGATTTGGTGCAAAAGTCAAAGCTCTTCTTTGGGAAAGCCAATGCGCTCGAGCACACCGTCGAGCTCATCCAAATTATTGAATTTGATAGTAACACTGCCCTTGCCATTCGCATTGGCTTTTAACTGAACTGCACTGGCCAACCAATCGGCCAATCCCTCTTCAAGTCGGCGCACATCAGCTGTTTGTTTGGGTTTGGTCGCCGAACGATCGCCGTCACTGGCCCAATCATTGACCAGCTTTTCTGTTTCACGAACCGAGAGTCGTTTATTAACCACCTCGTTGGCACAGGCAATTTGCTCTGCTGCCGTCAACGCCAGTAAAGCGCGGGCATGACCCATTTCAATGTCGCCAGCCAACAACATGGTTTGAACTGGTTCAGCCAGGTTCAACAGCCGCAACATATTACTTGTTGCGCTGCGGGATCGACCAATGGCTCGCGCTGCATCTTCATGGGTTAAATTGAATTCGCGAATGAGGCGCTGAACACCCAAGGCCTCTTCGAGCGGGTTCAGGTCTTCGCGCTGAATGTTTTCAATCAGCGCCATGGCCAAAGCCGACTCATCCGGGACTGCACGCACCAACACAGGCACTTCTTCAAGCCCTGCCAACTTTGATGCACGGAAACGACGCTCACCCGCAATGATCTCGTATTTTCCTGAGCCGATGGGGCGAACCAGAATGGGCTGCATGATGCCCTGGCTTTTGATGGACTCAGCCAACTCCATGAGCGAAGACTCATCCATGCGGGAACGCGGCTGATATTTGCCCGCCTGCAGCTTACCCAATGGAAGCGTCATGACCTGCTCGCCCATGTCACGGGTGGAATCATCTCCCGATGGGCCCAGTAGCGCTTCCAGCCCCCTTCCAAGGCCCTTGGTACGTTTAATTGCGTTCATGGCTTCTTGTTGGTTGTAGGTTATGCGGCGATGGGAAGACCCAGGCGGTCGACCATTTCGTTGGCGAAGTCCAAATAGGCCTTTGCACCCTTGCTGGTTTTATCGAACAACACACCGGGCACCCCGTAGCTTGGTGCTTCGGCCAAGCGCACATTGCGGGGAATAATGGTTTTAAATACTTTGTTGCCAAAATGCTTTTCCAGCTGAGCGGAAACCTGCTGAGCAAGCGTCATTCGCGGATCGTACATCACGCGCAGCAGACCAATAATGGTTAAGTTCGGGTTCAAGTTCTTGCACACTTGTTTGATGGTATTGACTAAATCACTCAAACCTTCCAGTGCGTAATACTCGCACTGCATGGGAATGACCACGCCATTGGCGCAACACAAGGCATTCAGAGTGAGCAGAGACAGTGCAGGTGGGCAATCGATCAAAATGAAATCGTATTGATCATCCACCTCAAGAATTGCTTCACGCAGCTTGATTTCACGGTCCTCAAACTCAACCATTTCAACTTCAGCGCCAGCAAGTTCGCGGTTGGCCGCCAAAACATCAAACTCGCCTTCCGCACGAACGGTCGCCTCGGCCACGCCCACCATGCCCACCAACACTTGATAAACCGTGTGTTTTACGCTGCGTTTGTCGATGCCGCAGCCCATGGTGGCGTTGCCCTGGGGGTCAAGATCAACCAGTAGAACGCGTTGTTTTGCCATGGCCAAACCGGCAGCCAGATTCACTGCTGTGGTGGTTTTTCCCACGCCACCTTTCTGGTTGGCTATGCAGAAAACTTTCGCCATCTTCTTGTCCTGTGAATGAATGATTTGATTTTAGCGTTTAATCATGAACAAGTGCCTTGCCTCGTCCAAGAATGGCACATCAATTGGATGAAGCGCATTAATTTGCCAACCAGGAGGAATTTCGCTGTCCACCTCAACCCTCCCTTTCAGAGCGGCAAACTGGCCCTGCTCAGACAACACATGCTGACTAAGCGCAATGAAATTACCAATACTGGAAAAAGCGCGGGAACAAATCAGATCAAACGGGGCGTCGACCTGAAATTCCTCCACCCGCCCGTGCACGGCCTGCGCATTCTTCAAACCCAGGCTGGCAATGGCCTGCTGCATGAAAGCGGCTTTTTTTTGAACTGTGTCAATCAGTGTGATCTGCCAGCTGGGCTGCGCAATCGCCAACACCAAACCGGGCAGTCCCGCACCTGCACCCACATCCAGAATTCTTGGATTGGGCGTAGCCTGCAAGGCAAATGAGATTTCAGGCAACACTGCCAAGGAGTCCAGCAAATGGTGTGTGATCAACTCCCGATTGTTACGAATGGCAGTGAGGTTATAAACCCGGTTCCACTTCTGAATCAGTTGGCCATACTTGAAAAGCTGCTCATGCTGGTCTGAATTCAACCCCAAACGTAAAGTGGCGATCCCCTCTTCCAACAGTGCCTGGTCTGAAACCCCCAGGATTTCAGACTTTGGTTTTCGGTGCAGTGAATTCAAGCCACTTGCTCCGTGGTTCCATCGGAAGATTTATCGGCATTGGCACTTCGATTCAGCAAATCACGTTTCTTTAGATGAACAAGCAACAAGGAAATGGCTGCGGGTGTAATACCTTGAATACGACCAGCCTGACCAATGGTTTCAGGCTTGTGGGTATTCAGCTTTTGCTGCACCTCTTTGCTCAAACCGTTTACGCCCGAATAATCAAAGTCCGCTGGGAGTCGGATTGATTCATTGCCCGCACCACGCTCTACTTCAGCCTGTTGGCGCAGCACATAACCGGCGTACTTCACCTCGATTTCCAACTGAGAAACCAAATCACCTTGTTGCAAAGGATGGCTCAAAGCCATTTCGCCATTCTCTTTACTCAGCGTGCTGAGATCGTGATAGCTGACATCCGGACGTTTAAGCAAGTCGTACAAGTTGTACTCGCGATCAATTCCTTTGCGCAACACTCGCTCTGCCTCGGCCTGGGTCACAATTTTCGGATTGATCCACGTGGAACGTAAACGCTGCTTTTCCTGCTCCACTGACTCCCGCTTTTCTGAAAAAGCCTTCCAGCGAGTGTCGTCGACCAAACCGAGCTTGCGGCCAATTGGCGTGAGGCGCTGATCTGCATTGTCCTCGCGCAGGCTTAAACGGTACTCTGCGCGGCTGGTGAACATGCGGTAAGGCTCTGCCACACCCTTGCTGGTTAAATCATCTACAAGCACGCCCAGATAGGCCTCATCACGGCGGGGAGTCCATTGATCTTTGCCTTGCACCATCAGTGCCGCATTCACGCCCGCCAACAAACCTTGGGCGGCCGCCTCTTCATAACCCGTAGTGCCATTGATTTGGCCTGCGAAGAATAAACCTTCAATGGCCTTGGTTTCAAGCGTGGTTTTCAAAGCGCGCGGGTCGAAATAATCATATTCAATCGCATACCCTGGCCGCATGATGTATGCATTCTCCAAACCTTTAATGGAGTGAAGCAGTTTCAACTGAACATCGAATGGCAAAGACGTAGAAACACCGTTCGGGTAATACTCATTGGTGCTCAAGCCCTCGGGTTCCAGGAAAATCTGATGAGATTCCTTGTCCGCGAAGCGATGGATTTTGTCCTCGATCGATGGGCAGTAACGGGGCCCCACACCTTCGATCACACCGGTGTACATTGGGCTTCTGTCCAGTCCACCGCGAATAATGTCGTGGGTTTTCTGGTTGGTGTGTGTGATCCAGCACGGCAGCTGCTTCGGGTGCATGGCTGCGTTGCCCAGATAAGAAAACACGGGCACGGGATCGAGATCACCCGGCTGCTCCTGCATCACTGAGAAATCAATACTGCGGCCATCAATGCGTGGCGGCGTACCGGTTTTCAGGCGACCTTGCGGCAACTTCATGTCTTGAAGGCGCATACCCAAACCAATCGAGGGAGGATCCCCTGCCCGACCAGCGGAGTAATTTTGCAAACCTACATGGATTTTGCCATTCAAAAAAGTACCCGCCGTCAGCACCACTGCTCTGGCCTTAAACTTCAAACCGATCTGCGTAACCGCACCGCACACACGATCACCTTCTAACAACAGATCTTCAACGGACTGCTGGAAAATGCTTAAATTGGTTTGATTCTCGAGACGCGTTCGAATGGCCTGGCGGTACAGAACACGGTCTGCTTGCGCACGGGTAGCCCGCACCGCCGGACCTTTGGAACTGTTAAGGATACGGAACTGAATGCCAGCCTCATCGGTGGCGATGGCCATGGCACCGCCCAAGGCGTCCACCTCTTTGACCAAATGGCCCTTACCGATACCACCAATCGACGGGTTACATGACATTTGCCCAAGCGTTTCGATGTTGTGGGTCAGTAGCAGGGTTTTGCTCCCTGCGCGCGCGGCTGCAAGTGCAGCCTCGGTACCGGCATGGCCGCCGCCCACAACAATGACATCAAACTCTTCGGGATAAAACATGATTCACTCCTGGCACCGGATGCCGGAATCCAACTACGGATTCAAAATTCAAATGCCGAAAACGAATACACTCGATTCGGCAACAATGGCGCAATTATATGCTTCAGCATGATTTTGCCCAAGCGAACATGTTCCACGTGGAACAGAAAACAGACAAGCGTGTTCAAACGCATATTTTCTTGATCGGCGCTGCGAGGGCATTGCAGCCTGAGTGCGCTGGCAAATAGCCTTGTAACGCACTTGCGACACATACCCGTTGTGTGCACAAGGTGAGGTTTGGGTGCTGCGCGGGCTGGTCGGCTTTGCAAGGCTTCCCGGCGGCTTCGCAGCGCGGGGCGACCTGAAAGGTCGATGCGAAGACGCGTTCGCGTTTCGCATGCCCCAAGCCAGAGGCATTAAGCCGGATCAGAAGACTTGCTTAGGCCAGTTCGTGCAGCACCCAAGCCTCAGATCATCTATGTAGCAGATCCCGCATATCACTCTAAACCCGACTCGCCCACATGTTCCACGTGGAACAATCACTCAAACCACGCTTTCAGGTATGGCCAATAACTGTCGTAACTGGTGCGCAGTATCAATAAGAACACAACTGTCAACAACGCTTTGCGCACGAACCCGGCGCCCTTGCGAATGGCCAAACTGGCACCCACCCTTGCACCGGCTAAGTTGAACACAGCCATCAACAAACCCAAAGCAACAATCACATGCCCTGCCGGCGCGAACCAAGCAAGCGAAGCCAAGTTACAGGCAATGTTCACCATTTTTGCGCCTGCGGTGGCGGCCAAAAAATCAAAGCCGAAGAACACAACGAAGGCCACCATCAAGAACGATCCTGTACCTGGACCGAAAAACCCGTCGTAAAAACCAATCGCCAAACCCACGCAAGCACCGAAGAATCGTTCACGGTTCTTGTCTAACTTGGGCGCATGCACACTGCCCAGGTCTTTGCGCAAAAAGGTGTAAATGGCCACAGCGATCAACAGCAAGGGCAAAATCAAACGCAACACCTCGGTCGAAATTTGCGTCACGATATATGCACCACAATAAGCGCCAAGCAATGCCATAACAGCCGCAGGCAACACCGCGTTCCAGGGCACCTGAATGGCTTTGGCATATTTATAGGCAGCAAAGGTCGTACCCACCACACTGGATATTTTGTTGGTGCCCAGCAGGGTGGCATGCCCTTGGGAAGGCATCAACCCAAACAAGGCCGGAATCTGGATTAAGCCCCCACCCCCTACCATGGCATCGATCAGCCCTGCACCAAATGCAGCGACGCACAAGGTAAGCAACACCCACAACTCAATGTTTTCAAACATGAAGAAATTCCGCAGAAAAGAAAACGGGCGCCTTGTGGGCGCCCGCCATAGGACTCATTCCGGCGTATCAGAAAAAAGTCAAAACGTTCAAGCCAAATCAGGCCGCCAAGCGGCTTGCGATTTGTGCTTTGGTTTCTTCCAGTTGAGCTGGCAGGTTGTACTTCAGTTTCTCGAACAATTCAGCATGCAGATTCAACTCTTCAAGCCAAGCCGCTTTATCAATCGCAGTGATAGAGTCGAACTGCTCTTTACTGAACTCCAGACCATCCCAAGAAATATCGTCGTAGCTCGGTGAGGTGCCAAATACATGGTCAACGCCCTTGCCTTTGCCCTCAACTCGCTCCAAGGCCCATGCCAGTACTCGCATGTTCTCGCCAAAACCAGGCCAAATGAATTTGCCATCTGCATCGGTACGGAACCAGTTCACGCAGAAAATGCTTGGCAACTTGGCGCCAGATGATTCCAGCTTCTTGCCCAAGTCGAGCCAGTGCTGGAAATAGTCAGACATGTTGTAACCACAGAATGGCAGCATGGCGAACGGGTCACGGCGAACCACACCCTGCTGGCCAAATGCCGCAGCTGTGGTTTCGGAACCCATGGTTGCTGCCATGTAAACACCTTCCACCCAGTTGCGGGCTTCGGTCACCAAAGGCACGGTCGTTGAACGGCGACCACCAAAAATAAACGCGTCGATTTCAACACCAGCGGGGTTGTCCCAGTTGTTGTCGATCACAGGGTTTTGTTCTGCTGCCACGGTGAAACGGGCATTCGGGTGTGAGGCCTTGCGGCCGCAATCAGGTGTCCAGTCCTGGCCAGTCCAGTCAACCAGATGAGCGGGCGCTTCCTTGGTCAAACCTTCCCACCACACATCGCCGTCATCAGTCAGCGCAACGTTTGTGAAAATCACATTCGCGTTCAGTGAAGCCATGCAGTTGGAATTGGTCTTGGTGTTGGTGCCGGGGGCCACGCCAAAGTAACCCGCCTCGGGGTTGATCGCACGCAGTTTGCCGTTGGCATCTGGCTTGATCCAGGCAATGTCGTCACCAATGGTGGTTACCTTCCAGCCTTTCATCGATGCGGGAGGAATCAACATGGCGAAGTTGGTTTTGCCACAAGCCGACGGGAAAGCCGCGGCCACATGATACTTTTTGCCCTCTGGGTTGGTAACACCCAGAATCAGCATGTGTTCAGCCAACCAACCTTGGTCACGGCCCATGGTTGAAGCGATACGCAAGGCCAGACACTTCTTGCCCAGCAAGGCATTACCGCCGTACCCGGAACCATAAGACCAGATTTCACGGGTTTCTGGGTAGTGAACAATGTACTTGGTGGTGGGGTTGCAAGGCCAAGCCACGTCTTTCTGGCCAGCTTCCAAGGGCGCGCCCACTGTGTGTACGCAAGGCACAAATTCGCCGTTCTCGCCCAGCACGTCGTACACCGCTTTGCCCATGCGCGTCATCATGCGCATATTCACAACCACGTAGGCGGAATCAGACAACTCAACGCCAATGTGGGCGATCGGGCTGCCCAATGGGCCCATTGAAAATGGCACCACATACAGGGTGCGGCCGCGCATGGAACCTTTGAACAAACCGTTCAAGGTAGCGCGCATTTTTGCGGGATCTTCCCAGTTGTTGGTGGGGCCTGCATCTTCTTTCTTTTCAGAGCAGATGTAGGTACGGTCTTCCACGCGGGCCACGTCTGAAGGATCAGACCAAGCCAGGTAAGAATTGGGGCGCTTTTCAGGGTTGAGTTTGCGCAGTGTTCCTGCTTCAACCATTTCTGCGCAAAGGCGATCGTACTCTTCTTGTGAACCATCGCACCACACAATATTCTTGGGCTCGGTAAGGGCTGCAATTTCTTGCACCCAAGCCACAAGTTTCTTGTGCTTGACATACGATGGCACGGTCTGGCTGACCATAGACAGCACTGCACTCATGCTAAAACCTCCAAATAGACAAATGTAATTCTTTTGTGCGGGGGCTTTGGCGTTGCTCTACAGTGTGACCGGAACATGACACCAAGCACACGGGCGATCGATTTGTCGCTTATCCGCAAACTTAGCCCTCGAGTTTAACATGTTGTAAGCAAACGGAAATAAGTTTTTCCTATAGGCATTATCACCTAATCGCATACGGTGTTTGCTTTCCGACACAGGCCATGTAAAGTGGCAAAACTTAATGACTACGGAAGCCTTATGAAGCTGATTGCAATTTGCACAGGCCTGGTTGCCCCACTGGTTTACCGAACGGCATCGGGCGACATCAAAACCGAAGCAAGCGGAATCAAAAAACAGGCTGTGAGCACTGAACAAAACCCGAGTTCCATCGAACTGAAAAAGCTGGGCCTGGAAGGCGATGAACAATGCAATTTGTCTGTGCATGGCGGGCTGGACAAAGCCGTGTACATGATGCCGGCTGAGCACTATGAGTTTTGGAAAGCGCGCCGTCAGGAAAAGAACCTGGACACCGATTTGCCCTGGGGATTTTTGGGCGAAAATCTGGTGGTGGAGGGTCTGGATGAAACCCAGGTAAGAATTGGAGATGAGTTTGAATTGGGCGAGGTTCGGCTGCGGGTCACCGACCCACGCGAACCATGTCACAAGTTTGCCATTCGCATGGGTTTTGGTGCAGCCCCAAAGCAAATGATTCAGCAGGGCAATTGCGGCTGGTATTTGCGCGTGCTGCAAGCAGGGAAGTTGCATGCGGGCATCGAATTAAAACACTTTGCCAATCCGCAGGGAAAGACTGTGCTTGAATCGTTCCGCTATAAAACCCGCAAGGGTCAAATGGATTTGTTGTAACACCACCTAGGCGGCCAGCTGTTTTTTCCAAACTTTGGCTTGCGCTTTGGCGGCGGGCAACACCAGTCGCCCCAAACGCTCAATCCACACGGGGTTGGGGTCGTAACCGTGGTGGGTCACAGCCAATGCCAACGCCTCTTCATCCCAGCCATCCTCGCAATACAAATCGAACAGCGCTTCAGCCAACACCGGGCTTCTGGGCAGGGCACGCAGCCACTGCTCGGCCTGCACAATCGCATCTCGCGACCGACCGGCATCGCGCAACATGCGAACTGCCACCACCGCTTCAAAATCATCAACGGCCGACTTCCTGAGCAACTCGGCCAACAGGCGCTTTTCACCAAGATACTCAAGAAGTGCGCGAACGCGCAGCCTTCTCCACCGCTTGTCGAAAGAACGCCAACTTACATTGCTGGTGGGCTGCATTTCATTCATTTCATTGATTTCGAGTTCAAGCAAACCCAACACGGTGTGGCGATCACACGAAGCGATTTGCTTCCACCACCAGGAAGGGTCTACCAGACCAGCCTGATCCAACATGGCTACTGGATACACCAGGTGCGCACGCTCAATGGGATTTTCAATTCGCGCTGAAACAATGCTCAACCAGTCGCGCGTGAATTCGCGCACTGCCTTGAGCAACAAGCCGTGCTTGTCATCGGCGCCCTCGCAAATGGCCAACAACTTTTGCAGTCCATGTGCGCCCAACTCCACCAACAAATTGGGGTCGTGTGGGCGTTGCAATTCCGATTGCAGCCAGCCATCAAGAATCTGAGTGCGAATTGCTATCCGCTCGCACGATTGCGCGGAAGGGCAACGCGCCTGACCAACAAAACGATTAATCAGTTGTTTCAGCTTTCGTGGCCTGGACTTCAAATCGCCTTCGTCATTTGAGTCGAGAAGCTCACAACTGCTCTCCAAAAACTGGAATGCGCGGTGAAGATCGGGCAAATGCTGCGAGGCCCGCCCGAACCAGAGCATCCATTCCCGCCCACTGCGCGCTGCCAATGGGGAGTTGTGCTGTTCTTTTAGCATTTAAAACCTCCCGGTTAAAGCAGGTGCTTGGTTACTCAGTGAACGAACTTCATCAGCGAAGTTTGTAATGCCCCGGCGCATAGGCTTTGGTGCGAACAAAGCCACGCAATTTCAGGTGCTTGGTTTTGCGACCAGTGACACGCTCGCGCCACATTTTGAAACTGCTGGCCTTCATGCTGGCGCGCATGAGTTCAATGGTTTGAGATTCATTCAAACCAAATTGAAGTTCTATCGCTTCAAATGGTGTTCGATCTTCCCAGGCCATTTCTACAATGCGGGAAACATCTTCTTCGGACAACTTAAACTGCAAAGGCTTGGACATCTGATCTCACTGACCGCTAAACTGGAGAAAATTCAACAATCAGTATATGACAGAAGGGGCTTTTACGTGAAAAGAGCATTGCTCAGCTTGATCGTATTGATCACATTGGTAATCATCGTTTTCTTCGGCCTTGGCCTGTACTCAGAAACCGGTGCACCCCCCGGAATGGCCAATGGGCAGTTGGCACCCTGCCCCAATAAACCGAACTGTGTAAGCAGCGAGAGTTCACCCTCGGATGATCACTCCATTGCCGCCTTGCCGATCACGCCAGGCATGGGAGAAGAACCTTTGCTGAAGGTGAAAGAAGTCATCGAACTCTTGGGTGGCGATGTAAATTTTTCCAATGATCAATACATGGCCAGCACTTTCACAAGCGATCTTTTTGGCTTTGTGGACGATGTGGAATTTCGCATAGACCAGGGCAGTGGATTACTTCATGTTCGCTCGGCCTCGCGGGTTGGATACAGCGACCTAGACGCAAACCGCAAACGCGTAGAACAAATACGGGCGCTTTTAAGCACGAACTAGGGTAATTACCCACGAAACTTTCCTATTTTTTATTGGGTAGTTCAAAAGTGTAGTCCCTCGTACGGGTGACAAAGTGTAAAGTGGTTACCGAGAGAAAAAAGGGACGGAGACACTTCCACAATGAGCAGTCCAAAAGAAATCAACGAGGCGGTCAGGCTCACCGAGCTTTACTAACTCGATATTCTGGACACAGAAAAAGAAGAGTACTTTGAAGCGCTAGTGGACTTGGGTTTGTCTGCGTTCAATTGCGCATTCTGCTTCATTGCGTTTGTAGATTCTGATCGACTTTGGTTTAAAGCAAAACGTGGTTTCGAAGTCAAGGAAGTCCCCCGCGATCTTTCCATTTGTTCTCACACCATTCAACATGATCAACCGCATGTTATCAACGACTGCCTTGAACACCCAGTGTTCAAGACCAACCCCCTGGTACTTGGCAGCCCCTGGATTCGCGCTTATTTGGGAATCCCCATTCGCTCGTTGAACAGCAACAACATTGGCACATTTTGCCTGCTCGATAACACTGCGAGAACCTGGACAAAATCTGAAGTGACTGTTGCAATAGCCTTGGCCAAATTAGTTGAACACAGTCTTGTTGAGCGTGCGCTGAAAGCCAAAGAATCAAACGAATTGAATTCCAAACAACAACACAACTACAACAATCAAGGTTTGGGTAGCTGGAAGAACACCGATCACGGTGAGCTGATTGAACTGTCGCCCTCCATGGAAAAATGGCTCAACCTTTCGCAAACCCGTGTGGTACAGGCCAGCTGGTTCCATAACTTACCAATTGACGAAGACCGGGAAATGGTCGAGAAAGCGCGACTTAAACGCGACGGAAATGCGTTTGTGTATCGCGTCCGTCTGCCCAGTGGCGATATTGTGCGCTTTGAAGAACAGGTTTATGACAGCGGCAACGCAGGTGACAACCGCTTGTTCGGTTTGGTGAAAAAAATCAGCGAACCTGCGCTAGAAGCCATTCACCAAGAAGTGTCAAACAACTCTGACAGTATGTCGCGCATGGAGCCCCATCTGGACCTGAAAAAGTTTCCCAAGTCTTTTTTGAGGGAAACCGTGAAAGGCAGGCTCGCACTTGACCATCAGGGATTAATCACCGGCCTGGCCAGCGCAGGTGATGAAGAATTCACAAAAATAAAACTCAAGGAAAGTTTTATAGATTTGCTCTACGGCGAAGACCAAGAAACGTTCTCGAAAATACTGAATCAATGCCTGAAAAACAATTTGCCCTCGGAAGCTTGGGTGCGCCTGAACTTTCAGGATGAAAACAGCACATGGCTACGCATGGAGCTTTGCCCGAAAAAAGGATTCACTGCATTTAAAAAACCATGGGTGATCGTCAATTTTACAGCGATGATCAACAAATCATCTTCGGTTCAAAAATCAATTTTTGATGAGAGTCTTTTGAATTTGACTGGCACTCTGGCCAAAGTGGGTGGCTGGTACTACCACCTGGAAAGTGGATCGCTAAAAACCACTGAAATGCTTCGCGAGGTATTGGGCTCCAGCAAAGACTCGCTCAATTCAATTTTTCACCTCAGTTCCATTCTATCCAGATTGTCCGGCCGCAATATCGCGGTGCTTTTTATTGAATGTATCAACAACCGTAAACCGGCCAGCCTTGAGTTTGAAGCACTTGGGCAACACGAGAAAAAGAAATGGTTTCGCATGATGATTCGCCCCTCCATCAGCGACGAGGGCGTGCCGATGGGACTGTACGGCTCAATTGTCGACATCTCTGAAACACGCCGAGTGGAGCAATCACTTGAAAAGAATCTTCTGACCTACAATCTGATTGTCGACAACCTTACCGATGGTCTTGTTGAAATCGACTCAAGCCTGAATGTCAGCTTTGTGAACCGAAATGCAAAAACCCTGCTGCAAAAAGACAAAGAACTTTTTGTTCATGCAATGCCCTTGAATGAATTGATCCCGGATCTCGACAAAAACCAGTTTGCAGCTTTGCTGGAAACAGTCGACCAAGTGGGCTTCTCCAAATCTGTTGAACAGTTTGTAGGATTCATCAAACGCTGGATTTCACTGCGTGTCTTCAAGTCGGGCACTGGTTATACGATCCTGATCAAAGACATCACCAAGCGCAAAAATCAAAGCAGCGATTTGTACATGCTGAATTCAGCGATTGAACAGATTCGCGAAGTCATCATGGTCACGAATGACATTCGCAACACCAAAGACCCATTTGGTTTGTTGTATATAAACTCGGCATTCGAGACATTTGTGGGCCAGGCACGAGACAAATGGCTAGGGCGTAATCCATATCACCTCATCCACGGTCGCATCCCGACCAGGCACTATCGCCAGTTGCTTGTCGGATTTCTAAGCCACCAGAAAATTCTTGTAAAAACAGAATACGAGATCAACCCAGACAACAAAGTGCCTTGCGACATTCTGATTTCACCGTTTCTGGACACTGCGCGAAACGCGCCCTGTTTCCTGATCGTGTTTCGGGTTTTTGAGAACTGATTGAGGGCCGGGCTTAGGCCAGCGTAGCACCAAGGCTTGAATGCTGAGTGCGTGGAGCAAACACCATCGCATGAATGGTTTTCACCAGATTGGTCATTGTCTCTGCGGTGTCTTTGCGTAAAAACCGGGCTGGCTGTAAAGCATCTGAACGGTGCTCTGCAAGGCTTTCGGCGAGCTCCAGGCTTTCCAGATTACAAGACATATAAGAAACTGGCACCGCATGTACATACCTGCTGTAAAACACCAGAATGTCTTGCAAATCGTCGTGTGCATTGTCGGGAAAATGGAGATCTGACAACACGGCAGAAGGCAAAGGCCGCAAGCCCCGTTCAGCTTGATGGAACGCTGCACGGATATCGCCGAAGCGCTCAAACACCGTCAGCGAAATAGACAGATAAGTCACCTTGGCAATTTCTTCAATGGCCTCTTCCACCACAAGCCGGTAGAAAGGTGAATCTTCAGCAACCCAGACTTCCAGTGGTTTTGATTCCGACTCACTCACGACATTCACCTGGCCAAACGGCATCTAAACTCAATACCGATAGGTTAGTGGATGACAGGTTGACCACCATCAACACAAAGAGACCCCCCCCTATTTGAGGGAGAAATCATTCTGTACCCGCACGCTTCAAATGAAGCCATCCTCCAAATGAAGGGGCATCGCTTCGAGGGTTCACACGTAACATCATTCAAACATATCGGTAATACCGGTTTTTATTTTTGGCAAACAAATTGGGAGGTTGCCGAATGAACCCCAACGC
>JAHJCM010000245.1 GCA_018812945.1 Gammaproteobacteria bacterium
GTACGTCAAACTGGCGAACATAGGTCCACACGTCCGCCTCGCTCCAATCCGCCAGCGGGTTGAATTTTTCAATGCCGCGGTCAGTATCGAATTCGCGCACCGGCAAGGCGGCACGGGTGGCTGCCTGCGCCTGGCGCTGACCAGTAATCCACGCTTTAGCACCCTTCAGTGCGCGAGCCAAGGGCTCTACCTTGCGAATACCGCAGCATTCTTTGCGCAGCGCAGTGCTCTCATAAAAGGCATCGCGGCCTTTGGTGTTCACGTAGGTTTCAACGGCTTGCGCCTGTGGTTCAAACCACTGCACTGTTTGACCGTATTTGGCTTGCAAGGCTGGTGCTACATCCAGGGTTTGCTGGTGCAGGCGACCTGTATTCAAGCTGAATACATGAATGTTCAGCTTCAAGCGTGCGATTACATCGAACAACACATTGTCTTCAGCCGCCAGACTGCTGGCCAGTGCGATGTTGTCGAACTCTTGAGCGGCTTGAGCCAACAGGGTTTCCAACGCCTGTACTTTGCTTGCAATGTCGGTCGCGGGCTGGTGCGGGCCACGAAACACCGCAATCGGTTGCTCCAGTGCAACGCTGTTGTCGGGGGCTGCTTCAACGCTGTGAAAGCGAGAAGTGTTCACTGCATTCATATTCATGCTCCCGCCGCGGCAGCCCTGCGATTGAACACAGGCAGCGAGCCGTCGGCGCTGGTTTGATAGGGAATGGTGAAATCGGAAAACGCATTCAATGCGTCTTCAAGCGACTTGCCTTCCTTGATATCGAATTGCGTGAAGCCGCAACGCGCCAGGTAGAAAAACTGGTCGCGCCAAATATCGCCAAATGCACGAATTTCGCCTTTGAAGCCATAGCGTGTGCGCAGCAACACCGCGCCTGAATAACCTTGGCCGTATTTGAACACCGGGAAGTGAAATGCAAACAGCTTCAGCACATTCACGTCGCCCTGCAATTGTTCCGGGTTGTCTTCCGGATTCAGATAAACACCCAAGTCGCCCGCCTGCGCACGCGCAGTCAGTTCAGCTTTGTTTGATTCCCACACCGACAAGTGCACCAGCACTTTGCCTTCGGCAGGAACTGCCACAGGCGCTTCGGCGGTACCCACTTCAACAACCACAAATTCATCGGCAACAATTGCGGCTTCACCGTGTAAGGGCTTAACAATAATTTGGCTCATTTATGCAGCCTCCTTGTTGGCATACACGTGGTCTTTGAAAGGGTCTGCGCCAATGCGGTCGAGGGTGTCGATGAACAGTTCATCTTCATGACGCTCTCGCACATACACTTCAAGTAGCTTCACCACCACACCGGGTACGTCTTCGGCATAAAACGATTTGCCGATCACTTTACCGATGGATGCATCGTTTCCTTGGCGGCCGCCCAGCGTAACCTGGTACCACTCCTCACCGTTTTTATCGACACCCAAAATACCGATGTTGCCGATGTGGTGGTGACCACAGGAGTTGATACATCCCGAGATGTTCAAGCTAAGATCGCCCAAATCAAACTGGTAATCGAGGTTGTCCACGGCTTCCTGAATGCCCAATGCAATCGGAATGGATTTGGCATTGGCCAGTGAACAGAAATCACCGCCCGGGCAGGCAATCATGTCGCTGACCAAGCCGATATTCGGCATGGCCAAATTGTGTTCTTTCAGCGTGCTCCACAACTCGAACAAATCTTGCTCAGCCACATCAGACAGCACAAAGTTCTGTTCATGTGTAACCCGCAGCTCACCGAATGAATACTGCTCGGCCAAGTCGGCGATCATGTGCATTTCATCAGTCGTGGCGTCGCCAGGGGCGATGCCAGGGCGCTTCAGGGAAATACTGATGGCCACATAACCGGGCTGGCGGTGTTCACGTGCATTGCGGGTTAGCCAGCGGTCAAAGCCTACATGCTTGGCGCGCAGGCCACGGTTTTGCTCTGCAATGGTGGCCACTTGTTCAGCACTGAACTGCTCGTAGGCGGGGGCCGTGAAGAATGATGAAACACGGTCAAATTCTTTCTGGGGAATCACCGACACACCACCTTTGATGTGTTGCCATTCTTCTTCAACCTGCCTGGAGAATTCTTCAGGGCCAATGGCACGCACCAGAATTTTGATGCGGGCTTTGTACAGGTTGTCGCGGCGACCATAGCGGTTGTACACGCGCATCAC
>JAHJCM010000246.1 GCA_018812945.1 Gammaproteobacteria bacterium
CCTGTTGCCCGTGATACATCGCATGATGACCGGCGAACAAAGCCCCATGGAAATGCTGGCTGGCCCAGAATGCCTGGTACTTTGCCCCACCCGTGAACTGGCCCAACAGGTTAGCCAAGACGCGATCAACCTGGTGAAATTCACCAAGGGTGTTCGTGTAGCGACCGTGGTTGGTGGCATGCCTTACGGCAAGCAAATGGCCAGCCTGCGGGGTGCGCGCATTGTTGTGGGTACACCCGGCCGCTTGCTCGATTTGGCCCAACAGGGCAAATTGAACCTGAGCACGGTCACTACCCTGATTGTTGACGAAGCAGACCGTATGCTTGACTTGGGCTTCTCTGAAGACCTGGAAGCGATCGACCAGCTGTGCGGCAACCGCATTCAAACCCTGATGTTCTCCGCCACCTTTGCCAAGCGCATTATTGGTTTGGCTGAAAACATCATGAACAACCCCAAGCGCATTGAAATGGCGGCTCAGAATGAAGCCAACACCGACATCGCTCAAAAACTGATGTGGGCCGACAACCGCGGCCACAAGCGCAAGCTGCTGAACCACTGGCTGGAGCACCCTGACATGGTTCAAGCCGTTGTATTTACAAGCACACAAATTGATGCTGAAAACCTGGCCCGCGATTTGGCTGACGAAGGCGTTCGTGCCTGCGCCCTGCACGGTGGCATGCCACAAGTAGTGCGTAACCGCCGTTTGGCCAGCGTTCGCAAAGGCGACATCAAGGTACTGGTTGCAACGGACGTTGCTGCCCGTGGCCTGGACGTGCCTGCAATTTCTCACGTGATTAATTACGGCATGCCCATGAAGTCGGAAGACTATGTGCACCGCATTGGCCGTACCGGCCGTGCCGGCCGCAGTGGCGTTGCGGTTACCTTGGCCGAAGCCTGTGACATCATCAGTGTTCGTGGCATCGAGCGTTTTATCAATTCACGCATCCCTGAAGAACAAGTTGAAGGCCTGGAGCCTCGTGGCAACTTCACGCAAGCGCCTCGTGGCGGCAAGCCAAGCGGTGGCCGTGGTCGTTCCGGTGGTGGCGGTTACGCTGGCAACGGCGGTGGTCGTTCCGAAGGCCGCAGCTTTGGCGGTGGCGAACGCAAATCATACGGCGACAAGCCCTCTTACGGTGATCGCAAGCCCTTCGAAGCGCGCGAAGAGCGCAGCTTTGGCGAACGTAAGTCGTATGGCGACAAGCCTGCTTTCGGCGAGCGCAAATCGTATGGCGACAGGCCAGCATTTGGCGAGCGCAAATCGTTCGGTGACCGCAAACCTTACGAAGCCCGCGAAGAGCGCAGCTTTGGCGACCGCAAGCCGTTTGTTCAAGGTGAAGAGCGCAGCTTCGGCGATCGCAAACCCTTTGGTGAGCGCAAGTCGTTTGGCGACAAGCCCTCCTTTGGTGACCGCAAGCCTTCTGGCTTTTCAGGCAACTCCGATGCACCTAAAAAGTGGAACCGCGACGCAGAGCGCCCAAGCTTCCCACGCTCTGAAGAGCGTGCTCGCCCAGCCTTCCGCGCCGAAGGTACAACTGCTCCCTCAGGCCCCAAGCGCGAACATGCTTCTGGTGCCCGCAAGGAAAACGCGGCACGCAATATGGGTGACCGTGGTGGTTTCAGCCGCCGCCGCGCTGGCTAAAAAAGCAGCGTAAAAGCAGCACGGGGGAAACCCCGAGAAAAACCCTCAGCCGAAAGCCTGAGGGTTTTTTGTTTTTATGCGACAATTTAAAGCTTGTTGACCAACCAAGCAGGAAACCTCCCACCGTGCGGCCAAACTCCAAAAGCAAGTGGCTGGCGCAAAGCGCTCGACTTTCACGTTTCATGGCAGACCGAGGCATGATTGTCTCCGTGATCTATGCCTTTTCCCTACTGGTGGGCTTTCTTGCGGTGGGTTTCGCATGGATGTCTGACTTTGCAGGCGAGTGGAACAAAGAACTGTTTGCCGAGCACATGTGGGTCGCGCTGCTGTTGCCTCCAATTGTGTTTCCAATTGCTCTGTGGCTGGTTAACACCATTTTCTGGGGCGCTGGCGGCAGTGGCATTCCACAGGCCATCAAGGTAACCAAACACCCCAAACCGCGTTTGATGGAGAGGCTTCTGGGCCCACGTGCATTTCTGGGCAAACTGTTGATTACCCCATTCGTAATTGCAGCGGGCGCAGCCGCCGGGCGCGAGGGCCCTACGGTTCAAATTGGCGCAGCACTGATGGCCTATGCGGGTCGTTTTCCCAACATCGCCAAGTTATTTGATACGCGCTCCTTGATCATTGCAGGCGGTGCGGCCGGGGTTGCCGCAGCCTTCAACACCCCCTTGGGCGGCTTGATGTTTGCTTTTGAAGAATTGGGGCGCCGCAAAACAATGCGGCATACATCGGCCCTGCTGATGGCGATTGTGCTGGCCGGCTTGGTCGCACTGATTCTTCAAGGTAACTACTCATATTTTGGCTACTCCAATGCAACCATTGATTGGGGGCAGGAATGGCTGATTATCTTCATTCTGGCAATTCTCACGGGAATTGTGGGCGGTCTTTACGGGCGGAGCATGTTGATTCTGGTGTCCAGCACCAGCTTTCTGGGTGGTTTGCGCAGTCGTTTTCCTTATCGGTTTGCAGCAGGGTGTGGGGTCGTGCTGTCCTTGATGGCTCTGGTGTTTGGTGCCGAGGTATTCGGCGCGGGGTACGAAGAAACAAAAGCCGCACTTCAGGACAGTGAAGAACTTTCACCCATGTTCTGGCTTACGAAAATGGTGGCAACCGTGGTGTCGTTTGCCAGCGGCATACCAGGCGGCGTATTTTCACCCACCCTGTCCATTGGCGCGGGTTTCGGTCACTTTTTTGCAGGGCTAACCAACAGCGAGACTGCCCCACTGATGCTGCTGGCCATGGTCGGTGTTTTGTCCGCAGTCACGCACTGCCCGATTACTGCTTTCGTGATTGTGCTGGAAATGGTCGACAACCATGATTTGGTCATGCCGCTGATTTTCGTATCGGCCATCTCCACGCAGGTTAGCAAACGCATCTTGCCTGCGTCCATTTATCACCTGCTTGCCAATCAAATCAAAGTCAGCTTTGCTCAGACAGAACCAGCGCCAATACCGGAATCAGCATCGGAAGCAAAGCCTGCTGAAACCTCTGGCCTTGACGACAAGAAATGAGCAAACGCTCAACCACCAAGTGCGGCGCGGGAAAAATTGTCGGATTGTTGGCGCTTGCTGCGCTTTATTTGGTCAAACCTGCGCAGGCTATCGAAAGCGTGATTCAACGGTTAAGTAATCCGGAAATGCACTGTGGCTACCAACCCACGCTTGACCTGTTCAACGGCGTAGTCAACGCACTTTCAGAGTCTCAAAGTACCGCAGCTGCGCTGACTCTTCGCAGAGAAGACCGGCGACTTGAATTGCTGATCCATTTCAAGCCGGGACAAACTGAAATTCCGCCGAACTGTCTGCCCAAGCTCGAGGCCCTGAATAACGCCACCAAGGCAGGAAGATCTGGCCCGATCCTGATTCGATCCAGTACACAAACCGGGGGTAGTGCGGAACTTGATCTTGCTGTGGCTAGCCAAAGGCTGGATGCTGTTCAACACTACTTCAGGGACAACCGCCTGGCCCGCAAAGCCTTGGTACTGGAACTACACCCTGACACGTCGAGCCCACTGTTTGGCGATGCAGTTCGCCTACCCAATATGGTGGAAATTTATTCCAGCCCCGCCAATTGATCAAAGCCAAGGCGGTCGCTGAGGCGGCTCAGCAGAGTGGCCAACTCCGCAGCTGAGCGCACCTTGAGTTTGTCAAACACATTGGCGCGGTGCACTTCAACTGTGCGCATGGAAATGTCCAATTCAGAGGCGATTACCTTGTTCAGCTTGCCCTTGGCCACCAGAAACATCACCTCTCTTTCGCGAGGCGACAGGCGGTCAATTCGCTCGGACCATTGTTTAAGTACTTCCAGATTAACCAGATACTCACCTGATTTTTGAAGTGCCTGTTTCACCCGTTCAATCAAACGCTGATCAGTGGTGGGCTTCTCATAAAAATCGAATGCACCATTTTTTACAGCCTCAACAGCAGTGGAAATATCGCCATGCCCGGTGAGAAAAATGACGGGCAAACGATCAAGGCTGTAGCCGCTGCGCTTCAACCACTCAAACACCTCAAGACCCGACATATCGGGCATGCGCAAGTCGAGCAACAGGCAAAGTTCAGCATCACTGCCGACATATTCATCTAGCCTGGACTTGAAGCTTTCGAAATTTGCAAACCCCTGCATGGGAAGATCCACGGTCTCGAACATCCACTTCATGCCCTCGCGCAAATCGTCATCATCATCGAGCAGCAACACCTGTACTTTTTTAGTTGGCTCCAACTGACTGCTCTCCTTCCACGAATTCTTTAACTGCCATCGGCAAGTCCATTGTAAAACACGTGCCACCAGTAGGCACAGCCTCGGCTTTCAAGCGACCACCATGAGATTCAGCCACAGAGCGGCACAGGCTTAACCCCAGCCCCAACCCGTCTGGTTTGGTCGACACAAGGGCCTCAAACATTTTCTCAGTGTTGTTCAAGCTCAAGCCGGGACCATCGTCGCGCACTGAAAACTCAAAGGAATTCTCCAACTGGCGCGCGCGTATCCACACATTGCGAATTCGTTGCGAGGCAGTGAACGCCTCAGATGCATTTTTAACCAGATTCACCAAAGCCTGCTCCACCATGATTCGGTCGATATACAACACGAAATCGGGTGCACCGATGTCAAAATGCAAACGGACCTGGTGAAGCATGGCAGTGGAATTGACCATGAACTGAATGGAATCGATCAAATCGGCCACACGAACATTTTCGCGCGTGGGCTTACGTTTACGCACCAGGTTTTGAACAGACCCCACCACACGGCCAGCACGCTGCGCCTGATCGCGCAACTTTTCAAATAACTGGCCATACATTTCAAGGCTGGCACCACGCTGGCTTAAATTCATGCCGGCCTGCGCATAAGAGACCATCGTGGCGAGTGGCTGATTCAATTCATGCGCAATATTGGAGGCCACTTCACCCACCAAGGCAAATCGAGAGGCCGCTTGCAATTTTTCGCGTTGCTCGGCAATCAAGGATTCCGAACGTTTGCGATCGGTGATGTCGATGACCGAGCTCATCCACCCGGTGTGCACGCCCCGGCCGTCTTTCAGCGGCGCTTCCACAATCAGTACGTCAATCAACTTGCCATTCTTGTGCTGATAAATGGTTTCAAACCCTTCCGGTGGGGCATTGCCTGAAATGACATCTGCCACCAATCTTTTGTATTCCTCTGTGCTTTTGCTGGGCCAATAAGGCAAGGGTTGTGGAATACCGATGAGTTCTTCGGGTTTGTAACCCACCATATTGCAAAATGCCGGGTTCACATAGCGAATAAAACCCTGCAAGTCCCATACACGCAAACCCACGGCCATGGAATCTTGCATGGATTGGCGAAACAACTTTTCCTCTTCCAGGCGAGCTTCAATTTCCAGACGGCGGCGGGAGTCTCGCCACAACATGATGAAACTCAGCAACAGCAACATGAGCAAAAATGCCAATGCGCCGGTAATGCCATAGTTAAACAATCGGGGGCCTTCTTGAATACTGTTGACCCTGAGTTGAAATTGAAGCCCGCCGAGTTCCAGTGAGGTGGTGTGCATGTACACGCCAGCGCCCGGGCTGGCTTTGACCAGGCGCGACAAAATGGCACCACTTGCATCCAGTAGTTCCACCTGATTGTCTTGTGCAAACCACCAGGGCAACTCTTTTTCAAGCATCAGGTCAAGATCGATCAGACCCGCAGTCACAGCATCTCCACGCTGGGCCACACTGACGTTGGCCACGTAGTGCCGCCCTTGAAACAAAAAAGGCCCAACCAGGCCGTCGAGGCGAGATTCGTATCGTTGATTGACTGGCGCTGAAATCAAATTGCGAACCGCCTCTAAATCGTATTCGTCAAAATTATTTTCCAGGTTAACAATCGGAACCAGCTCTGGTCCACGAAACACCGCGACCAATTCGCCAGAGCTACGGCTCAACTGATTCAGGCTTGCAGCCAGGCGTGCCGACGGATAGATGAGCGAATCGTTTGTTAGCGCTTGCAACGAATTGATCAAGCCACCCACTTGAAACTGAATGTTCTGACGAGCCCACAGCGCATCTGCAATCAGTTTTGCCTGGTTTTGGTCACGTTCATCTTGCTGGGCGTAGTAAACTGCCGCCACCAGCAAGGCCATTAAAAGTGAAAATACAAGCACAGGCATGCCAAACCTCATGGCTTGGCGGCGCTTGATCTTCTTTAAATTGGGCTCATAAGGGGCGAACACTTGCATGGCTGGATAGTGCCACGAAATGACGAAAAGATTTCAGAGCATGTGGAAACCCACAATGGTGAGGACGGTCCTACTCTGGAATTTTCAATGAATACTTACCAACTAGCCGCAATATGAAATATCTGTCAGCACTAGGAATTTTGCTTGGGCTTCACGGCGTTGCATTGGCACCTGCCAGTGCGGCACCGCCCATCCTGATCAAGTTCAGCCATGTTGTTGATGAAAACACCCCAAAGGGGATTGCTGCGCTTGAATTCAAAAAGCTGGTGGAAGAACGCACCCGCGGGCGGGTGAAAGTAGAGGTTTATCCGAACTCATCGCTGTACAAAGACCGGGAAGAACTTGAAGCCCTGCAATTGGGAGCTGTTCAAATGCTGGCTCCCTCGCTGGCCAAGTTCGGCCAACTGGGCATGCGGGATTTCGAGGTGTTCGACCTTCCCTACATTTTCCCGAATCGCCAGGTGCTAAAAACCGTCACTCAAGGTGAAATCGGCAAGCAGCTGCTGGCCCAACTTGAAGACCGCGGAATATTGGGCCTGGCCTACTGGGACAATGGCTTCAAGGTGATGAGCGCCAACACACCGCTTCGACTACCCGAAGACCTGAAAGGCAAACGCATGCGAATTCAGCCTTCACGGGTGCTCGAGGCCCAAATGGAAGCACTGGGAGCCACGCCAATTCCGCTGGCTTTCTCCGATGTACACACCGCACTGGAGACCGGTTTGGTGGATGGCACTGAAAATCCACCCTCCAATCTGTACTCCAAAAAAATGCACGAAGTTCAGAAGTATGTGGCGGTAACCAATCACGGTTATCTGGGCTATGCGGTAATCGTTAACCGCAAGTTCTGGAACAGCTTGCCAGCAGACATTCGCGTAACGCTTGAAAAAAGCATTGTCGACGCAACCCGCAAAAACGACGACGAAGCCGAGAAACTGAACGCGCAAGCCTTAAACAAGGTCAAGGAATCGAAAAACACCAAAGTAACCACATTAAGCAACGCCGAAATTGACCTGTGGCGCAAAGCACTTGAACCGGTACACCGGCGCATGGAAAGCCGCATCAGCAAGGAACTGATCAGCAGCATACGCAAAGCCGCGGCTGATCAGGCTGCCGCGGCCAAATAATCAGGACTCGGCCCCGCCCAGCTTTTGGCGTGCCACTTCCAGAAACTGCTCAGGTTCCGGTCGAACACGGTAATTTGAAGTTTGGTCGGAATACACAATTCGCCCATGTTTGTTGATGATCAAAACCGTGGGTAACACAGTGTCTTCTCCATGCCCCATCCACTTCAGACCAAATGGCACGCCGTCTTCATGCACCAGCTTTAACTTCTTGCTGGCCTTGAAATCAGTGTCTACAAAAAACCTCATCGGCACCTTGAATCGCTCGGCGAGTTCTTTGGTTTTGGTCTCCGGCTGCGGGCTGATTAGCGCCACTTTCACACCCAGGCGGTCAAGGTCAATGTAACGTGCCGCCACTTCGCCAATTTGTGTCATGCACAACGGGCACCAATTGCCCCTGTAAAACATCAGCAACCATGCAGCCCCTTTGAACTGCTCGCTCGAAAAAGATTCACCATCCAGGGTATTGAGTTCGAATACGGGAAGTTTTTCACCCTCATTGAGCATCGCGTTGTTGCGTTCACCCAGATTGGAATACCAGAAGATGTAAGCAATACTTCCAAAAAAGATCAGATTGCCAAGAATTAAAGGCCAAGGGTTTGCCTCCATGCCCGGATCGGTCAACACCAGGGCAATGCCGGTAAGGTTGGCAGCCATCAGCAAGTGAAGGTTGCGCGATGTTCGGGCGCGCCTGCGCATGAACATCCACACGAACAGGTAAAAATTGGGCAAGGCCAACACAAACACCCCTATCCAGCCCGGGCCAAGCGGGCTGTGCCAACTCAAGGTAGCCACGTGCAACAGACTCAGGTTAATCAAGAGTAAAAACAGGACAATGAAAACCGACTTTGCTTTGTTCATTCTGTGGGGTGTTGTATTAAATTGACCCCTAGTGTAAACAAAAGTGACTGACACCCTGCTTGCAGGCAACTTTTTTTCACCCCGCCCCTTGAAATACCTTCCCCCCACCCCTATTATTAGCACTCGATGACGGCGAGTGCTAACAATGCACCCGTCAGTTTCTCTAAGCAATTCTTTTTAAAAGACAAATTTAGGAGTGGTATCCATGAACATTCGTCCGTTGCATGATCGCGTGATCGTGAAGCGTCTCGACAGCGAGCGCACAACAGCCTCTGGCATCGTCATTCCAGAAGCTGCCGCCGAGAAGCCTGATCAAGGTGAAGTGATTGCAGTTGGCCCAGGCA
>JAHJCM010000247.1 GCA_018812945.1 Gammaproteobacteria bacterium
ATGCCGGTGGGCATTGTGGCCAACAACGGCATTTTGTTTTCCGAGTCAGCCCAGAAAGGCGCTCACTTCATTGAGCTGTGTTGCCAACGCAAGATCCCCTTGGTGTTTTTGCAAAACATCACCGGTTTCATGGTGGGCAAGAAAGTAGAAAACGAAGGCATCGCGCGCCATGGCGCGAAAATGGTCATGGCAGTGGCCTGTGCAAAGGTGCCCAAATTCACAGTGGTGATCGGTGGCTCCTTCGGTGCTGGCAATTACGGCATGTGTGGTCGTGCGTACAGCCCGCGCTTTATGTGGATGTGGCCCAATGCGCGCATCAGTGTGATGGGTGGCGAACAGGCTGCTGGCGTGTTGGCCACCGTGAAGCGAAACCAGATTGAGGCCAAAGGCGGCACCTGGAGCAAGGAAGAAGAAGCCGAATTCAAGGCACCCACGCTAAAGCAGTTCGATGAACAAAGCCAACCCTATTACGCCACAGCAAGGCTCTGGGACGATGGCTTGATCGACCCGGTGGATACCCGCCGTATTCTGGGCATGGCCATTTCAGCCAGCTTGAATGTCGAAATTCCGGATACGAAGTTCGGCGTCTACAGAATGTAAATGCGTACAAGAATAAAAACGGAGACACCGCAATGACAGAACAGTCGAATGAAAAACCCGTGATTGAAGCCCGCAAGGGAAAATCCGTGTGGCTGACGCTGAACCGCCCGCACATTAAAAACGCCATGAACGGCGAAATGATCGCTGTGCTTGTGGAAGCATTTCAGCGTTTGGGAAACGACCCGGATACCCGCGCCATTGTGTTGGCAGCGAACGGCGATGCATTTTGCTCAGGAGCCGATCTTGGGTACATGATGCAAATGGCCCAGCAAGCCGCCAGCAACCAGCAAAGCGGCATTACCCTGACCAGCCTGTTCCGCGGCATTGCCGAATGCCCCAAGCCCGTGGTGGCGCGTGTGCACGGCTTGTGCCTGGCAGGTGCCACTGGCCTGGTCAGTGCCAGCGATATTATTGTGGCCAGCAACAATGTGAAATTCAGCTTGCCGGAAGTCAAGCGTGGTTTGATACCCGCCACCATCAGCCCCTATGTGGTTCAAGCCATGGGTGTGCAGGCTGCGCGCCGTTACTTCATCACTGGCGAAACATTCACGGCTGAGAAAGCGTACGAGTTGGGCATGGTGCATGAACTGACCACGCCCGACACACTGGATGCGAAGCTGGAATCGATTCTTGCCGAGCTGGACAGTTGCGCCCCCGATGCCATGGCGGCGTGCAAAAAACTCGTTCGCGATGTGTCACGCATGGACATCACCGCCGATGAAACACACGCCGATGTGGCTGCACGACTTGCTGAAGTGCGCGGCAGTGCCGAAGCCGCCGAAGGCATGATGGCTTTCATGGAAAAACGCAAACCGAAGTGGGTTGGCTAAAAAGGTTATTCACACAATGTTCACCAAAATACTGATTGCCAACCGTGGCGAAATAGCCCGCCGAATTAACCGCACCGCGCAAGCCATGGGTATTCAAACCGTGGCGGTGTATTCCACGGCCGACGCACAGGCCCTGCATGTGCAGGAATGCAATGAAGCGGTGTGCCTTGGCGAGCCCGAGGCTGCGCAAAGCTACCTGAATATCGACAAAGTGATTGCAGCAGCCCGGCAAACCGGCGCGCAGGCCATTCACCCTGGCTACGGTTTTCTGTCCGAGAATGCCGCCTTCGCGCAGGCTTGTGCCGAGGCACACATCACCTTCATTGGCCCGGGTGTAGAAGCCATTCGGATCATGGGCAGCAAAAGCGAGGCCAAGGCCTGCGTGCAACCAGCGGGTGTACCGCTCATTCCTGGTTACTTTGGCGCAGATCAATCGCTCGCTACCTTGCAGGCTGAAGCTGAGCGAATCGGTTTTCCGCTGATGATCAAGGCGGTGGCCGGCGGTGGTGGCAAGGGCATACGTATTGTGAACAGTGCAGGCGATTTGCAAGCTGCGCTAGAAAGTTGCCAGCGAGAGGCCAAAAACGCATTTGGCGATGCCACCGTGATGCTTGAAAAACAGATTATCCAACCTCGCCATGTGGAAGTGCAGGTATTTGCCGACACCCACGGCAATGTGGTGCATCTGTTTGAACGTGATTGCTCAGCACAGCGTCGCCACCAAAAAGTGATTGAGGAAGCACCTGCATTCGGGCTCACCGAGCAACAGCGTGAAGCCTTTGGGCGCACAGCGGTGCAAGTGGCCAAGGCTGTGAATTATGTGGGCGCTGGCACGGTGGAGTTTTTGCTGGATGCGCGTGGCGAATTCTATTTCATGGAAATGAACACCCGCTTGCAGGTGGAGCACCCGGTGACTGAAATGATCACCGGGTTCGACCTGGTGCAATGGCAAATTGAAATCGCGGCAGGTTTGCCTTTGCCAGCGACCCAGGAAACCATCCACATTGATGGACATGCTTTTGAAGCGCGCCTGTACGCCGAAAACCCTGACCAAGGCTTTCTGCCCGCTATAGGTAAGGTTGAATTGTGGGAGGCGCCCGATGCAATCGAGTTCCGCACAGGTACGCACGCAGGCCGAACGGCTGGCATTCGATTGGATTCCTCCATGCGCTCTGGCTTGGCCGTGTCGCCTTATTACGACCCCATGGTAGGCAAACTGATTACCTGGGCACCCACACGCGATGCTGCATTAAAAAAACTGGCTGATGCATTGGCGCAGCTGCGCTGTGCGGGTGTAAAAAACAACCTGGCCTGGTTGCGCGGGCTTTGCCTGCATCCGGAATTCGCAGCAGGTGGGTACGACACTGGGCTGATAGACAGAATGAGTACTGCTACTGACACACCAAACCCGATTGATCCTGACACTGTGCATGCCATGGCCGGTCTTGCGCGCTGGGCTTTGCATCAACACACCCAAGGCCAAAGAACCGCCGACCCAATGGCCCAGCTCGACGGTTTCTATTCCAGTGCACCACCCTTGCGGGAAGATCGCTGGTCAAACCGCGATACTGCCTTGGCCACGCACACGCATGTCTTGGTCAGTGGGCAGCAGGCGACTATTCAATGCTCGGGCACTTCTTTGATTGCAACACTGACAGGCCAGGGCAATCAAAGTGGCTTGGCTCGAATCCAAGGCAGTATCAACACTGGCCCACACGCAGGCAGCACGTTTGATTTGATCTGGCATGGCGACAATCTCAGCATTCATGTGGGCGCTGAACAGGTGAACCTGCAATGGCAAAACCCGGCGCACATTCGTGCTGACCAAGGGCATGATGCACATGGTGTGGCCGCGCCCATGCCGGGCAAGGTGTTCGCCGTGTTTGTAAAAGTGGGTGACACCGTGAAGAAAGGCCAACCCCTGATTGGCCTGGAAGCCATGAAAATGGAGCACACCCTGAACTCGCCCTGCGATGGTGTGGTGCAGGCCATTCCGCACCCGGTGGGTGACCAGGTGACCGAGGGCACCGAGCTTATTCATTTTTCAGAAGACGACACGGCAAAATGAGCATGATTAAACTTCCTTCGCAGGTGACTCTGGTTGAGGTTGGCCCACGCGATGGCCTTCAAAACGAGAAAACACCCATTTCTACTGCCATCAAGGTCGAACTGTGCAAACAGTTGATCGAGGCGGGCATTCACAGGCTGGAAGCCGCCGCATTCGTGTCGCCCAAGTGGGTACCGCAAATGGCCGATGGCGCGGATGTGTTGGCTGGCCTGCAAGCCCTGCCGGATCTACAGGATCGTACTGTGTCGTACTCGGCCCTGGTGCCTAACCTCAAGGGCATGGAAGCTGCGATTGAAGCCGGCGTGCAAGAGGCGGTCGTGTTCACTGCTGCTTCAGAAGCCTTCACGCAAAAGAATATTAATTGCACCATTGCAGAAAGCATTGAGCGCTTTAAACCTGTAGCCGAACTGGCCCGAGCCCACAACATTCACTTGCGTGGTTCTATTTCCTGCGCGCTGGGTTGCCCTTATCAGGGTGAGGTGCCGGTGCAAAGCGCAGCCGAAGTGGCTTTGCGTCTACGCGACATCGGTGTGCAGGAATTTGACGTGGCTGACACCATTGGTGTGGGTACCGCGCTGAGGGTTAGCCAGGTCTTCGAGGCTGTGGGTTACAGCGTGGGTTTGAACAATGTGGCGGGCCATTTTCACGACACCTATGGTCAGGCTCTGGCCAATATTCTGGCAGCCCTGCAGTTGGGTGTGTCCACTTTTCACAGCTCGATCGCCGGGTTGGGGGGATGCCCCTACGCCAAGGGGGCCACTGGCAATGTGGCCACAGAGGATGTGGTTTACCTGTTGCAGGGCATGGGCATCGACACTGGCTTGGACATGCACAAACTGGTGCAAACCGGCGCGTGGATTTCGGGCAGCATTGGCAAGCCCTACATTAGCCGTGCTGGCCGTGCGGTGTGGAATAAACTGAATACCGAAACAGGTGCTTGAGCACTCAGTGAAGTGCTCCTCCGGTGGTGGCACGGTTTACTGCCGAAAATGACTCATCTGCCTTGCTTATTTTCTACGCATTCTGGGAATGGCCATGAACACTGCCACACCTTGTTCCTGGCTGTTGCGCCCAGTGTAAAGCTCGATTCGAATGGCTTTGGCCCGAATTTTCATGTGTGCCAAACCACGTCCGCGCCCCAGTGTGTTCTGGGGCATGCCCACGCCGTTGTCGCTGATGTTCAGCAACACTTTGTCGTTGGCCTCATCCCATCGCACACTCAGTTCAATCTTGCTGGCTTTGGCGTGTTTCAGACTGTTGGCAAAAATTTCCTGGACAATTCGCAGTAAATCGAACAGGTCGCGAGAGCTGTAGCCCTCCAGTTTTGGAATGTCAGCCACACTCCACAGCAGCGTTACACCGCTGGCTTTCAAGCGGCGTTCATAGCGCCAACGGAAATTACCCAACAGCGCCAGCAGGTCGTCGCTTTGTGGGTCGAGTGAATCAATCGCCATGCGCAAATCGTCCAGGCATTCCTGCAACACATCGCGCATTTCATCCTGGCTCAAGGGCTTGGTTTCGCTCAGGTTCAGGGCCGACACCAAACTGGAACCGACCCCATCGTGAATGTCTTGCATAATGCGTCGTCGTTCATCGTCCTGGGCACGTTGCTGCTCAATTTTGCGCAGCAAATTGAATTGGCGAAACAGCTGCTGTTCGCGAATCGCCAACTCGGAGTTCAGCGAATCGTTCGACGTTTTCAGTTCTTGCAACAAGGCTCGGTAGCGCCTGAAAATAACCCAGCAAGCCGACACAAACAACAAAATGCCGGTGTACTGCGAAAGCAGAATGGATTCAATCGGCAGCAGGTTCAGCATGGTGGCCAAATCACGAATGCTGAGCAAAACAAACAACAGCGAACTGCAACCCAGTATGGCGCCTTCAAAGTTGCGTGTACGCCAGGAATGGCTCAGCAGCAGTACGTTGAGAACAAAGACCACCGGAATTACTGGTAACAGCAGCCAGAATGTGAAATTCAGAATTTGCTCACTGCCCGCAGCGAGTGTGATCAGCGACACTGCTATTGCGTAGGCCACCAGCCCTCTGGGAATCCACGTCCACCCCAGGTTCATGTAGCGGATCAGGAACAACCCATACAGGCAGGCGAACCACGCATGCAGGCTGTGGACCAACTGGCCCCACTGCGCGTGGGGCAGGGGAATCCAGTCCATGAAATAGCCAGTGTTGCGAATGGCAAAAATTATCACGGCAAGGCTGAAGAAAAAGAACCCTTCCTGTTCCCGAAATACCCGTGCAAACAACAGCAACAACACACCACTGGCAAAGGCCACCAGGGTGGCCAGCATCGACCCGGTCACTTGCCAGCGGTACGACGATTCATACATGGGTTCAAGTGCGCTATTGGGTCCCAGCCACACCCTTCCCAGTCCGCTTCGGTAGTTTTTGTAGCCTGCAACCTGAATCAGCAAGGTGTTGTTACCGGGGGCAAGCAGGTCGGGCGAAAACTGGAACAGGTAGGGGTAATTCCAGTGTCGGGTAATGTTGCCTTCTAGGGAGCCCAGTCCGCCAATCCAGTGACCGTTCAAATACGCATGGGCATTCATGATGGCCCTTGGCACGAACACCGCGTTGGGAACGGGTTTGTCGGGGTCCAGGCGAAAATCGATTTGATACCAGCCCTGGCCTTCAAATGAAGGTTGTGTCGTGTCCCAGGAATCGGGAAGTACCACGGTTTTTTTTGCGTTCAGCGACAACACATCACCGGCGCTCAAGGTGGGGTCATTGGAGAAAAGTACCTTGGCCTGCTGAAACAAATAGGCTTGCTGGTGTGAATTCTTGTCACCCAGGACGGGCAGTGGGGCTTTGAATGTACCTAACAACGCCACAACCAGTGTCGCCACAAAAAGAAGCAGGAAACGCCCAATAAACAGGCGGTCAGCGGGAGTCAGGCTCAAAGGTCAAGCAGCCCCAGAAGGGTGGCTTCATACACCGCTTCAGACCTGCTGTGCACGTGCAGTTTTTTGTAAATGCGCTTCACGTGAGTCGCCACCGTGTGGGATGAAATACCCATTTGCGCCGCAATTTCCTGCGCTGTAAAACCGCGGGCCACTTGTTGAATCACCTTCAATTCCCGGTCGGTAATGCTGCATGTTTTTTGCGATTCATCTTGATCGGCCTTGCTTTGAGCACAATCGGCATCGAGAGCGCGCGGCATTTGCATTTTTGACAGCAACTGGCGTGCAATCAACGGGCTAATGGGCGAACCGCCGTTGGCCACTTCCAGAATGTGCTCAATCAATTCTTCGTTGGAATAGTCTTTCAGCAGGTAGCCGCTTGCGCCGGCCTCCAGGCTTCTCACCACATGGTCTTCATCACCAAATGCAGTAATCACCAGGCACTCTGTTTCAGGCTTGTGTTTGCTAAGCCACTCAATCACCTCAATGCCCGATGAATCGGGCAAACCCAAATCGATCAGCGCAACTTTCGGGTTGGTCATGAACAACAGGGAGTAGGCGTCTTGAACGGTGCTGGCCACGCCGAGCAATGTCAGGTGAGGGGAGGAGTCAATCACGCGGGTCAGGTGGTCTTGCGTGGCGGGTTCATCCTCGACCAAGATCACACCGACTGGCTTGGCTTCAATGTGATCAAGATCTCGCGCGTTCATGATTTGCCGGTTTAGGTGTCCAAGGGTAATTTGAGCAGAAAACGGGTGCCTTGCCCAGCTTCAGCGTGAATATCAATGCTGCCGCCCAAAGCGCTCGCACGCTGTTTCAGGTTTTTTAAACCCCTGCCGTGCTGGCTTCTTTCCAGTACAAATCCTACGCCGTTGTCTTGAATATGAACACCCACATATTTTGGTCCCCTTGAAACATGCAGGCTTACTTCGCTGGCGTTGGCGTGTTTCAAAATATTCGTAAAAATTTCCTGAACAATGCGCAGAACATGCAGGCAGTTGCGTGCATCCAGGTAGGGAATGGGGGGTATGTCTTCATCAATCACCCAATGCAGCCGAATGCCCGCACTGCGCATGTTGTCAGCGATACGGTAACGGAATGCGCCCAGCAAGGTAGTCAGGTCCTGTTCAATTGGTTCGAGCGAGTCGATGGTCAGCTGCAAATCTCGCAAGCCCGATTCAAGCAGGTTTAATGTGTTTTTGCGATTGAAGTTGGAGGATTGAAGGTGGTGAATTGCGGCCACCAGGTGGGCTCCCAAGCCGTCGTGCATGTCGGCCATTAAACGTTGGCGCTCTGCCATTTTCACCTTGTCTTCATCAATTTTTTGCAAGCGCTGGTACTGCGCTGCCAGTTCGGCCTCCCGCTCCAGCAGGCGATTTTGAAGTGTTTCATTGAAACGATCCGACTCAGCCAGCAAACCGCTGTATCGGTCAATCAAAAAGTAGCTCATGGCCAGAAACATGGCAATGCCCATGTACTGGTTCAAAAAATAACTGTCGAAGGGCAAAATGCCTGCGAGAAAAAGCAGATCAGACACACTCAAGGCCATGTAACACAGCAAGCCGAATCCGAAGGCGTGCGGTGCCAGCGACTGCTTGCTGTTGCCATAGCGCATCAGTTGCAACACATTCCAGCTGTACATGCACAAGCCAAGAATGCCGTAGTAGCCCACCAGGCGCAGTGCCCAGTTTTCATTGATCATCAGCAGCACCGGAAAGCTTGCTGTGTAGGCACCCCATATTTTCCATTCAAGCCTGTGTTTGGGAACACGGCAATACAAAAGGATCAACAGCACAATCACACTGGCGAACACCAGCAAGCCGCCTTGGGTAATTTGTATCCACAGCCCATGTTCAACGGGTGGTACTGTGGTCAAAAATGCCAGGTTTCGAATGCCCCACAAAAAACAGGTGGCAGCCAGCAACATCAGCAGGCCGCTGCGTGTTTTGCCCATCCCAATCAGAATGGTTAACACAATGCCTGCGCCCAACACAAAGGCTGTGCTCAGGTAAACCGAAGTCACTTGTACCTCGTAACGCGAACGGTAGGCCTCGCGCAGGTTTTCATCCGAGCCCAGCCAAATTGAAGACAAGCCCGCCAAGTAGTCGGGAAAGGCCCGCACTTGAATGGCCAGCGTGTTTTTGCCGGGCTGCAAAACCCGGGCACTCAGATTCAAAATTTGGGGGCGATTCCAGTTGCGCTCTGCATACGCGCCCGTCATGGGGCCAAAGTAACCGATACGCTCGCCATTCAGGTACACCTCCGCATTCATGGCAAAGCGTGGAATGTAGAGTGCCTCGATGCGGCTCTCCGGCAGCACGGTGAAATCCATTTCATACCAGTAAAAGCCGCCCGGGCCTCGCAACTTGTTGTCGATTCGGTGGGGCAATAGCACCACCGTGGCTGTTGCCAGGTGCGCAGGCGGCTCGGTTTGGTAATCAGCGTGGGCCGCAAAGCGCGCCATACCTAATTCAATGGCGCCTGGATCTGAGGGGGTGGCTTTGGCGATTTCGTAAAAAAGCAGGGCAGCACCGCTTAATGCGATACACACGGCCAATACATAAAACAGGCCAAGTCGTCGTGCCCAGCTTGACGCGGGCTTTAGTTGGGCACCTGGCATTGTTTTAGCAGTCTTTTAAATTAATCAATCCCAAGGCATTGGCGCGGTGAACTGCGCTGGTGCGGGAATTCACCGCAAGTTTTTTGTAAATGCGTTTGATGTAGGTACTGATGGTGTTGATGGACACGCCCAGAATGTCTGCAATTTCAGCTTGCATGAATCCTTTGGCCACCATCTCCAACACTTGCTGTTCCCGTTCTGACAAAGGCGTGAACTCCTGGTTCATCGCAGTTTTGCTGGTTGGGAGTTGATCGGGCGTGGCCACTCCGCGAAACCGGTTCAGCAATCGCCGGGCAATCACAGGGCTTATTGGGGAGCCACCAGCGCGCAGTTGTTTTAATCGATCAAGAATGTCGGCAGTGCGTGTGTCTTTCGTGAGGTAGCCCGTAGCCCCTGCCTCGATGCTTGAGATCACATGTGATTCATCACCAAACACGGTCAATACCATGCTCTCGCAACCAGGCATGTGTTGGTGAATGTGGGCAATCAGCTCCAACCCACTGCCATCGGGCAGGCCGAGGTCAACCAGCACCACTTCAGGTTGCAGCTCTCCAACCACGGCGAGAGCGTCTTTCAAAGTGTAGGCCTGCCCAACCAGGTTCAGTTCAGGGTGGGTTTCAATGGCCTGGCGCAGCGCTTGCTGAATGCGGTCGTCGTCGTCCACCAGCATCACGCGAATGGTGTTTTGTCCAACTTCTGTTCTGCTTTGTATGTTCATTGGATCAATTGGTTGACTTCAATAATCGGCATCATCACCGCCAGTACAATCAATAACACAATAAGGCCCATCACTAAAATAAGTATGGGTTCCATCAAGCTGGTGAGCCACATCGCTTTGCGTTCCACCTCGGTGCGCTGGCTGTCTGAGGCACGTTCCAACATGGCAGCCAGTTGCCCTGTGGCTTCGCCGCTGGCCACAAGATGAGTCAGCACCGGCGGAAACAAACCGCTTTTTCCCATGGCTTTGCTCAAACCACTGCCTTCTTTTACGCGCTCCTGAACATCCACCATGGCCAGTTGCAAGGCACTGTTACCCAATGTGCGGTTTGCGGCGGCCAAGGCCTTCAAAATTGGAACGCCGCTGCCCACCAATATCGAGAGTGTCGAGGCCAAGCGTGCTGTGTTCACTGCGCGAATGAATGGGCCCACTACCGGAATGGTCAACACGAATTCATCGAATTTCAGTTTGAATGCTTTGTTTTTCAGCGCATTGCGAAACAGGTAAATCGCCACTGCCAGCGCCAATGCCATTAACCATCCCCAGTCGCGAAGCAGGTCTGACAAGGCAATCATCACCACCGTGAGTGTGGGCAAAGCCTGATTGTTGCTTTCAAATACAGACACCACTTGTGGTACCACATAGGTGAGCAAGCCAATCACGACCATCAATGCGACTACGGTCACAATGGCTGGGTAAATGAATGCCGCGCTTACCTTTTGCTGCAGGGCTTGGCGGGCTTCCAGCGCATCGGCCAGTTTGGACAATACGCCGCCCAAATCACCGGTGTTTTCACCCGCGGCCACAGTGGCCACGTACATCTCAGGAAAGGCTTTTGGATATTGCGCAAGCGCTTGGCTCAGCGGTGTTCCTGAAACAACTTCTGAGCGAATGCTGTTGATGCGCTCCCGAATCAAGGGCTTTTCAGCCTGCTCAACCAGCGCAGCCAAGGCTTGGGCCAGTGCCAGGCGGGCTTGCAGAAGGCTCGCCAGTTGCCTGGTTAGAAGCACAACTTCGCGGTTACTCAACTCCCGGTCAAAGCGCCCAGCTTTCTTGCCGGTCATTTTCGCGCTGCCCACCTCCAGCACTTCAATCGGTGTCATGCCTTGCATGCGCATCTGGTTGCGTGCAGCTCGCGGGGAATCGGCCTCCATCGAGCCCTTCACTGTTTTGCCTTGGGCGTTTAATGCCTCGTATCGAAAAACTGCCATATTTGCCTAGTCTCTCGTTCAGTCTCTCGTGACTCGAAGCAGTTCTTCAAGTGTAGTCGTACCACTGTCTACCCAGCGTTGGCCGTCTTCCCGCATGTTCTTCATACCCTTGGCCTGCGCGCGCTGGCGCATTTCGGCTTCCGCATTTTCGTTGTGCACCATGGTGCGCAATTCATCGTCGATGGTAAACAATTCGTATACGCCGGTACGGCCAATGTAGCCTGTGTGGCCGCACTGGTCACAGCCATTGGCATGCCAGTGCGTGTGGCCTTGTTCATCCACAGTGCTGGTTTTGCAGTGCGGGCAAAGCCGGCGAACCAGGCGCTGGGCCAATACACCCAACAGGCTGGAGGACAACAAAAACGGTTCAACACCCATGTCAACCAGGCGCGTAACCGCGCTTACTGAATCGTTGGTGTGCAGGGTAGCCAACACAAGGTGACCTGTCAGCGAGGCCTGAACCGCAATTTGCGCGGTTTCAAGGTCGCGGATTTCACCAATCATGATCACGTCGGGGTCCTGGCGCAAAATCGCCCGCAGGGCCTTGGCAAAGGTCATGTCGATTTTTGCATTCACAGGTGTTTGGCTAATGCCGGGCAAGTCGTATTCCACCGGGTCTTCCACCGTCATCACATTGGTGGTCGAAGAATCGATGCGTGAAAGCGCCGCATACAGTGTGGTGGTTTTACCGGAACCTGTAGGCCCCGTGACCAGAATAATGCCGTGTGGCATGTTGCACAGGCGGTCCATTTCTTTCAGCGTGTGCTCCGGCATGCCCAAGCG
>JAHJCM010000035.1 GCA_018812945.1 Gammaproteobacteria bacterium
CGGCCGGTGCCGGTTTAAGCCAACTCGGCAATGGGATTGCTTGGGGCGCACTTCAAGAAAACCGCCCCGTTTGAGTGGATTCGCAGCGCTCGGCTACAAGCCGACACCGAGACTCGGCCCGCCTTTTTGCCGAGCGAGGTGAGCAAGAATCCATTCAAAAAGGGATCCAGCGGTTTTCTGTGCGGAACAAGTAACGCACGCCGAGTTGGCCAGAAACCGCAACGGTGACCATTCAAGTTCAGCTCGCAGTCACCCAGTCAATCGATCACATACCGCACTTCGACAATCTCAAGCTCATCACGCCCTGCCGGTGTCATCAATTGCACAACATCGCCCTCTTTTGCTTTCAACAAAGCACGCGCCACCGGAGAAATCCAGCTGATGTGCCCTTTGGCGGTATCCACTTCGTCAACCCCCACTATTTTCACGGTCAGTTCCTCACCTTTTGAATTGATGTAGGTGACTGTAGCGCCGAAGAAAATACTCTCAAGTTCCTGCTGCGTGGCGGGGTCTACCACCTCTGCAATTTCAGTGCGCTTGGTGAGAAAACGAATGCGACGATCAATTTCACGCAGGCGTTTTTTGCCGTACAGGTAATCGCCATTCTCGGAGCGATCTCCATTGGACGCGGCCCAAGACACCACGGACACCACTTCGGGCCTCTCGGTTTTCACAAGGTGAGTGAGTTCGTCGCGCAAGCGGCGATAGCCTTTGGGTGTGATGTAATTTTTCAAACCTTGGGGCAATGCTGGGCCAGCATCAGGACCATCGTCCTCGAATTCTGAATCGTTTTCTTTGGTGAAAGCTTTGCTCATGTCTTTTCTCGTGAATTGCCCGACTAGACAGCCTCTGCAGAAGTGTGCAGGATACAGGAAAGCGGTCGTTCCTTTGCCAATAACACCATCATAAAACCTTCAATGACGATAGAACAGGAAGCGCCCAGAATCATTGTTGTCGACGACAGCGACGACGATTTTCTATTGATCAAGCGGCAGCTGACCAAAACCTGGCACACAGCAATCGTCCGGCACGCCCACAGCGAGGAAACGCTGAGAACGACGCTGGACGACATCGAACCGGATTTGGTGATTTGCGACTATTCCATGCCGCAACTGACGCACGAAAAAGCCATTGAAATGGTTCAGACCCTGCGACCTGAAACACCGATGATACTGCTCTCGGGACTGGCCAGCGATGCCTTGGGCGTGCAGGCCATGCACGAAGGTGTGCGCGACTATGTGGAGAAATCCAAGCCCGAGCGGCTGATTCCTGCGGTACGCCGGGAAATACACACACACCGGCTTCGCCGTGAAAAACTGCTGCTTGAGCAAGCCCACAGGCGTGCTGTGTACTTTGATGCGGCCACCGGTTTTTTGAACCGGCAAGGATTGGTAAAAACCTTGTCGGGCCTAAGCACAAATTCTGGCGAGGACAACGACCTGTGCATGCTGAGCGTGAACGTATCAAGGAACCAGGCACGCCGCCCGGAAGTGGACCCGCGAATTCGGCGCAACATGCTGGAAAAAATTGTAGAGAGAATTCGGGACACATTCAAACAGGACATTATTTGTCGCTGGTCTGACAACCTGCTGGTGGTGCTGACCAACAAGCTGGACTGGAGTGCAGACCAAACCTTGATTGCAGACACCCTGTGCGAGTTTGAAGCCAACCTGAACCGTGTATTCACAGTGGACAACATTGCGGTACGCCCCAATATGCGCCTGGGGTTGGCGCGCCCAGGTGTGCATGGCCAACACGCAGCCGAGTTGGTCACGCATGCACAGTGGTGGCGCATGTGATCGAGTCGCGCGGGCTGGAACTGTTGAATGTTCTGGATGCGGAAATTCATGATCTCGCCAAGCGCCGAAAAACCATTGAACTGGGTTTGGCCAAAGGCATTGAAAGCAACGAGCTGGTGCTTGACTTTCAGCCCATTGAAGACCTTAAAACAGGCCGCATTTGCGGTCTCGAGGCCTTGGTAAGGTGGACCCATCCAGAACTGGGCCGGATCATGCCAAGCGAGTTTATTGGCGTTGCCGAAGATTCGGGCTTGATTGATGCACTGGGTGACTGGGTGATTGAATCGAGCAGCAAAAAAGTGCTGGAGCTGCACCAGCAAGGGCACATGCTGTGGTGCGCGGTCAATTGCTCGGCTGGTCAGTTGTTGAATCCGGAGTTTCCGGCCAAGGCCCAGCAAACCATTCGGAACGCGGGGCTTGACTCGAAATGGATTGAGTTTGAAGTCACTGAATCTGCCGCGATTGATGACATGACCCGCACCGTGGATGCGCTCAAGAAACTGAAAGCGCAGGGTTCGCAAATTGCCATGGATGATTTTGGTACTGGCTATGCTTCGCTGAACTACTTGCGCCAACTGCCCGTGGATGTCCTGAAAATCGACAAAAGCTTTGTGATGGATTTGCTGGAGGACAAAAACAGCCACATGATTGTGAAAGCTGTCATTGACCTTGCACATGCATTGGGCCTGATTGTGCATGCCGAGGGCATTGAGACTGCAGCGCAGCGAGAAAGCTTGATCCAGATGGGATGCGACAGGCTGCAAGGCTATTGGTTTTCACGCCCGATGGATATGGACAGCCTGAAAAACTGGCTCAACGAAACTGGGCGTCAGTGAGTTAGATTCGAACTGCTGAGCGTCCGCCAATTTTCGAGAGGTAATCGAGCAGACGCTTGGCAATCAGGTTCAGTGGCACCACTTCATCGGCAGCGCCCAAGGCGATTGCCTCCCGCGGCATGCCAAAAACCACGGAGCTGGCCTCGTCCTGGCAAATATTGTAAGAACCTGCTTTTTTCATGTCAGCCATGGCTTGTGCGCCGTCTTTACCCATGCCAGTGAGCATGATGCCCACGATATTGCGTGGCGAGACTTCCTGGCCCGACTTGAACAGCACTTCCACCGACGGGCGATGACGGTTGACTGGCTCAGAATCAGAGAGCTGGCAAATGTAGTTGGCACCACTTCGCCCCAACAACAGGTGTTTGTCACCGGGCGCAATGTAGGCATGGCCTGGCAATACGCGCTCACCGTGCACAGCTTCTTTTACAGTGATATTGCACACCTGGTTTAAGCGATCTGCAAAGCTTTTGGTAAAACCGGCAGGCATATGTTGGGTAATCAGAATCGCAGGGCTGTCTTTGGGCAACTGTTCAAGAATGACTCGAATGGCTTCAGTACCACCTGTCGATGAGCCAATCAACACAAGCTTCTCGGTGGCTGCAAAGCGGTTACCAAGTGCATTGTTGGTGGGCACAGGCTTGGCCACCTCGGCAGGAACAACCATGCCGGTCACCGGATCAGTTTGCCCCGCGGGCGCTTGCGCAGCGGGTTTTGGCGGCAAACGGTTTAGACGAAAACGGGCGGCATACGCGGCGCGAATTTTGTCGGTAATTTCGTTGGCATAATCGATCATGCCTTGGCTGATGTCCAGTTTCGGTTTAGTCACGAAATCAACTGCTCCAAGTTCAAGGGCGCGAAAGGTTACGTCGGTTCCACGTTCAGTCAATGTAGACACCATCAACACCGGCGTGGGCCGCAAACGCATGATTTTTTCCAGAAACTCAATGCCATCCATTTTGGGCATTTCTATATCCAGTGTAATCACATCGGGATTGAATTTCTTGATTTGATCTCTGGCAATGAATGGATCGGGTGCTGTGGCCACGGTTTCCATGTCGCGCTGTGAATTGATGATCTTGCTCATCAGGTTTCGAATCAAGGCCGAATCATCCACCACCAACACTTTGATTTTGTTCATCTCATGGGCCCTTAGAAAAACACAATGTCGCCATTGACGGGGTCTTTGTTAATCTTTTCGCTGTAGCGCTTTTCCTGTTGCAAGGCGGCTGAATTGGCACTGGCCACTCGCTCAACACGCACAGCACTGGTTTGGGTATTGAAACGAATGCGACGGCTGTGTGGCCCACCCAAATCGGATGCCACCACTTTGATTTTGTCTTTCTGCAAAAAATCGATCACGAATTCTGCATTTCTGCGACCCACGTGCTGGGTATTCAAGGCACCAGTAATATTGGCACCGCCAAACACTTTGGCGCTGAGGTGTTCTCGCCTCGCGCCCATGGTCAGCAAGTCGTTGATCAAGCATTCCATGGCATAGAGGCCATAACGCAAGGACTTGGTTTTGTCGCCAAGGCTGCGGGCCTCAGAGGGCGAATCGGGCAACATAAAGTGATTCAGCCCCCCAATTTTTCGATGGCTGTCCCACACACATGCGGACACACACGAGCCAAGCAAGGTGGAAATTTCAGCAGGTGCCCACGATACAAAATAATCGCCGGGCATGATGATTTTCTTCACTGGCAACGTTGCGCAGTGCGCAGCAGCAGACGAGGTGAGAAGCCCTGTGCTCATGCAGTGACCTGCCGCGGCTGACCTTCACCACCAGTGCCGGTTTTCGCAGCCTTGTCGGTGTTGACGGTGTACACGGTTTTACCACGCAGGGTGAAATAGTCTCGCGCCATGGCAAAATTCTCAGAGTGACCTGCGTACAACAAGCCATTTGGATTCATCAGAGGAGCAAACCGCTTGAGGATTTGCAACTGCACATCTTTCTCAAAATAGATCATGACATTCCGACAGAAAATGGCATCAAAGCCGGGTCGCAGGGACCAGACATTGTCCATCAGGTTCAGCTTTCGGAATGTCAACAATGCTTGCACCTCGGGGCGTACACGGATCAAGCCTTCGCTTTCGCCTTTCCCCTTCAAAAAATACTTGCGCAGGATTTCATCGGGAATTTTGTCGACCTGGTCCATGCGGTACACGCCTTTTTTGGCATGGTCCAACACCTTGGTATCAATGTCGGTGGCCAGAATACGCACGGGCGGATTCATGCTATTGAAGGCTTCCATGGCGGTAATCGCCATGGTGTAGGGCTCTTCACCGGTTGACGCTGCGCTGCACCACAACTCAATTCGCGCATTGCGTGAAAGCGATTGCAACTGTTTTTTCAGAATGTCGAAATGATGTGCCTCACGGTAAAAGGATGTGAGGTTGGTGGTCAGCGAATTGGTGAAGTGCTCCCATTCCGGGTTGCTTGCATTGGACTCCAGCGCATCCAGATAGGTGGAAAAACGGTTGTGGTTACAGGCGCGCAAGCGACGGGCCAATCGGCTGTACACCATGCTTTGTTTGCTGGGTGCCAGTGAAATTCCCGCAATTTTCAGGATGAGCGCGCGTACCCGGGCAAAGTCCTTGTCATTGAACTCGAATTCACGGTCGGCATTGTCATCGCTTAACAAACTGCGATTGACCGCTGCGGCGGCCTGTTTTGCACCGGCTACAGCATCGTTGGCGTATTGGGCTTTGGAGAATTCAAATTTCACTGGGGGTCGGTTCATCAGGGCCTTTGTCGCGGGGTTAACACAATTTGGGAGGTGCCCCGACGCGAATGAGTTCTATACCCTGATATGTTCCGATAAGATGAACAAAATAATGCAAGGATTAAAACCTTGAAAGGGCGTTATCTCTCGCTTTGATCCTGCACACAACAATAAAAACCAACAACAAGCGAACAGACAATGAGTGATTCCAAAGGACTACCCCCTTCATTGCTGGACATCAGTAACTTTTCAGATGGTGGATTGAAAGTACTGGTGGTGGAAGACAATGATTCGGACTTTGAGCTGATGTGCTACCGCCTTAAACAAGGTGGATTGAAGTACACAGCGACGCGGGTAGACCGCATCGAAGATTTGCGAAAATGCCTGGAACACGAGGAGTGGCAGGTGGTGATTTCGGATCACAACCTGCCTGGCTTCGGCTCTGAGGAGGCCCTGCGTGTGGTGCGCGATTCGGGGCTGGACATTCCTTTCATTATTGTGTCAGGCAGCATTGGTGAACATGTCGCAGTCGAGGCCATGCGTGCGGGTGCCGACGATTATTTGATGAAAGACAAAATGGCGCGTCTGGTGCCAGCCATCGAGCGTTCCTTGCGGGCTGCAAATGAACGGCGAAGCCTGGCCGCAGCTGAACTGGCGCAGCGGGAGTCTGAGCGTCGGTTTGCAGCCATCGCAGAGAATATTCCAGGCATAATTTTTCAAATGCAATCGGGCCCTTCAATGCCCCGCCCCACCGTACCTTTTGTGAGCGAAGGTGTGGTGCGTCTGTTTGGTGTGCCGCCGAGGTTGTTTCTCGAAAATCCACATTATTTCTTCGAGCAGTTTGAACCCGACGATGCCGCAACCCTTTTTGAGCTTTTGATGGACCCGCCCAAACCTGGCGTGCCGGTGAGTTGGGAAGGTCGAATCAAGAATTACGGCAAACGCGAATCGCGTTGGGTTTACATGAATGCCGTAGCCAAACCACGTGGAAACATGTTTGTTTGGGATGGCGTGTTGCTCGATATTTCCGATCGAAAACAGGCCGAAGAACGCTTGCTGAATGCACAGACCGAGTTGCGCCTTGTAACCACCGAGTTTGAGAAAAGACGGGAACAGGAACGCGGCGCAATTGCCCGTGAAATTCACGATGACATGGGCGGATCGCTCACCAAGTTAAAAGCAGACGTGGCCTGGCTGAACAAGAACATGACTCTGGATGTTGCATCGCAAGAAAAACTCGATGACATGCTGGAACTGATTGAACATTTGCTGGCGAGCAGCCAGCGGATCGCCAAGGATTTGCGCCCCGGAATTCTGGACTACGGCTTGATTCCTGCCCTGGAGTGGCAGATGAATGACTTCCAGAAGCGCACCCAGATTGAGGGCACGTTCCAGTGCAATGTTGAAGAACTGGACCTGGACAGCGAACAAAGCACAGCGTTGTTCAGGATCTTGCAAGAGGCCCTGACCAACATTGTGAAACATGCACAGGCCACACGGGTTGACGTGGAACTGTTTGTAACAGAAAGTGAATTAACACTGGAGATTCGTGACAATGGTCGAGGAATCGAGAATACTGATAAATTGAAAGAAACATCGTTCGGCCTTCGTGGCATGCAAGAACGGGTTGCAGCCTTTGAGGGTTGGGTCGATGTCAGCGGATCCTTGGGATCCGGGACAACGGTCATGGTTTCGATACCAAGAAGCATTCAGACAGGTGAGGCGGGAAATGATTAAGGTGCTGCTGGCAGATGACCATGCATTGCTTCGGGGAAGCCTGAAGCAGTTGCTGGATGACACAGGCTTTGTACAGGTGGTAGCCCAGGCGGGCGAATATTCGGAAATCATGAAAGCCATGACTTCCAACACGGTTGATTTGGCAATACTGGACATTTCAATGCCGGGTAAAAACGGTGTGGATATTGTCAAGATCCTGAAGGACAAATACCCTGCCCTGAAAATCCTGATGTTGTCGATGCACCCTGAAGACCAGTATGCAGTGCGCTGTTTGAAGGCCGGCGCTTCCGGCTACCTGACCAAGAATACCGCCCCTGAAAAACTGGTGGATGCCATCCAGGTCATTGCAGCGGGCCGCAAGTACATCACTCCTGAATTGGCAGAATCTCTGGCCAGCCACTTGACTGAGGACTCTGAAAAACCACTGCACGCCTCGCTCAGTGACCGTGAATTTCAAACCATTCGCATGATTGCTGCAGGCAAGAAGCTGAGCGAAATTGCGGATGAGCTGTCGCTGAGCCCGAAGACTGTAAGCGTTTACCGGGCGCGGATTCTTGAAAAAATGCGCATGAAAACCAATGGTGAACTCACGCGCTATGCGTTGGAGAACGGGCTGATCTAAGCTTGCTCGGCCGTTCTTTAGCTGATCGATCATCGGCTTTGGTTCCGCTCTCTCGCAGCTTTCTTAATCGCCCAATTGGCTCGGGTTCCGATCTCTCGGAGCTCATTAGTCGCCCATTCGGCTTGGGTTCCGATCTCTCGCCAGAAAACCTGTTGATCCCTTGCTGAGCCTCGCGATGCCTGAGAACGACCCTCCTAAACTACGGGTCGGGTCCGTTCTCTGTCGCCCATGCTGGGCAACACCGGCCCTGCTCGGCACGCAAGGGCAGGTTTTCTTGAAGGCGAAGCGATCGAAACACCGCCGCCGATTGGGCGGCTGAACTTGCAATGGGTCGCACGATGACCAGTCAGAAAACTTGCCGGCTTGGCGCGCAGAGACTAACGATCGCGCCTTGGCTTAGTGCAGGCTCAAGACAACAAGCCGAAATGCCAAGTTTTCGGGCAGCGGTGACCCTTCAAGTTTGGCTCCCAGTCACCGATCCCGCACGGAAGAAACACCCCATGCCGAGTTGGCCAGAAACCAGCAGGAAACCGCAGTAGCTACCCGTCAAGTTCAACCAATAAAGTTGAACAAGGTCAGTTGCGAGGTACTTGCGAAGCTCTGTTGCGCAGCCTGAAGTTGCAATTGGCCCTGTGACAGCTCACTGATGGCCTTCGCATAATCCAGTCCCACCGCCTCGCCAGCAACGCGCTCAAGCTCTAATTGAGCCGATTGGTTGATTTGCTGCAGCGTTTCAACTTCACGCAAACGAACACCCACCTTGGTGCGGGAAATTTGAACCTGATCAAAAATATCGTCGAGCTGCGCACCCTTGTTGTTGAATGCTTTCAAATAGGTGTCTTGCGGTGTGGCGCCCTCCTGACCATTGGGGTAAGCAGGATTACGCAGCAAAGCCACCGCATCGCGAAGGATGGCAAAAGCATCTTCGTTGGTATTCGGATCAACAAATGCATCTTGACCGGTAATGCTCAGGTTTACAAAACGACCGCTGGCCACTTGAATTTCACGGCCAACCACAGCCTCACCAGCCGCAGCAGTGGTGGTTTCAAGGAAAGTACCAGTGATTGCGCCACTGGGAGTCTGGAATGGCTCTTGATCCTGGAATGTACCCGAGAACATGAAGTAGCCATTGGCATCGGTGCGGTTGGCAATACCACGCAACTCTTCCATGCGTCCTTCAATGTCTTGCGCAATAATTTCACGGTCGGCTGGGCTCAGCGCGGCATTACCAGCCTGCAGAAATGCTTCCTTGATGGACACCATGATGTCGGAAGCGGACTGCAAGGCCACATCCATTTGACCCAGCTGGTTGTTCACGAACGTGATATTACTTTGGTAGCTGTCAATGGTTTTAACACCCGCCTTCGCACCCAAGGCCACCGACATGGCCAAAGGGTCATCAGATGGTTTCAACACGCGCTGCCCGGTTGCCAGCTGCCCCTGTATTTTCACCAGTTCAGTTTGCTGTTTGCTCATGCGGTCTGTGCTGAGCTTGAAGTACTGGTTGGTGCTGATTCTGCCGATTGCCATAATTTTTCCTTGAAACCCGATCAGAACATATTGAGGATTTGGTCAAACAATTCTTTGGACAACGAAATAACGCGTCCTGATGCCTGGTAAGCCTGCTGAAACTTGATCAGGTTGGCGGCCTCTTCGTCCATGTTCACGCCCTGCAATGCATCGCGTGAATCGGCAATCTGATTCAACACAGTTTCTCGCGATTCCGCTGCCAAATTAAATTCACGTGTTTTGTTGCCTACGCGGCTGACCAGTTGGTTAAAACCATCTGAGATGGAAACACCCGCTGAGTTATTGGACTGAGACAGGGTGCGTGCCGTCTGCAACGCAGCGACTTTCAAAATATTTTCGTTGTTACCGATACTGGGATTCACGGCCGACGAGGCTGCAACTTCCGATGGACGGTCAAGCGCTGTACGCATATTCAATGCTGCTTCGCGCACTGGCATCAACACGAAGCGATCACCTTCCTGCGGCGTGGCATTGTTCAACTGGAAGCTGAGCAAGGGTGCACCTGCGGGGTCGCGAATTTCATAGTAGTCACCACCGGGATCGGTCACCAGGTTGGCGGGAACAAACGGGCCGTCCGAGCCCACTTCGCGATAACGGGGCTGGCTACCCACAATTTGAACTTCGTATTCTGCAGGGCCAAGCTTGGACAAATCCAGGCCACGCAAGGTAACCTGCGTGGGGTTCACCGTGCTGTTGTTCACATTGGGAACCACGCGGGAAATGTCGTCCACAAAACTGCCGCTGCTACCGAAACTGAATAAGGCAGCGCCTGGATTACCATCCAAATCCACGCCCGCAGTTTGAATATTGTTGACCGCCTGGCCAATTCGCGCAGCCAACAGGCCAATGGTGTTTTGGTATTCGGTCAGCTCATCTTCCCGGAAACTAAGAAAACCGGCCAAAGCACCATTACCCAGGCTGCTTGAATCGAATGCCAACAGGCGATCTTGTCCATTGACCTTGGTGGTCATTCCCACCAGCAGGTTTTGTGGGTCTTGAGGATCCACCTGAGTTTGTACTTTGAACTGGGTAGTACCAATGACCAATGACTGGCCATTGGCCAAAAACAGGTTGGTCGAACCATCCGCCATGTCCACACGGGTGGTTTGCACCTGCTCGGACAATTGCAAAATCAATTTGTCCCTGCGATCCATCAAATCATTGGGTGGACCACCATTGGAGGTTTGGTTCAAGGCAGTCACGATTTGATTGTTCAACGCCGCAATTTGCGAGGTGGCGTTGTTCAGCTGCTCCACCGTGTCACGAACCTTCAAGTTGGTGGCACTACGCAGTTCGTCCATGACCGTGTTCAGGCCGTTGAAACGCGAACTCAGGGTTTCAGCAGAGGACAAGTAGTTCTGACGCGCGGCCAAATCGGCCGGATTGGTCGACAGTGTTTGCGCCGCACCAAAGAAAATACTCAATGCGCTCGACAAGCCAGATGCATCGTCCGCGATCATCGCGTCCACGCGTGCAATTTGCTGGGCCTTGGCATTGTAAAAAGCCGCATCGGATGTGGCTTTCTGTTCCTGGGAATTGATGAAATCGGAATACACCCTTTGTACTGACGCAATATCGACACCTTGCCCAATGTAGCCAATGTCGCTGCCTGTTGAGGGGCGCGACTGTTGGATCACCTGCTGGCGATTAAAACCAACGGTGTTGCTGTTCGCAATGTTGTGCGAGGTGGTAGATAGCCCTGCCCGGGCCGCATTCAGGCCGCTGAGCGCAATTCCGTAGACCGAGTTCGACATAATTCAGGATCCTTTGGTGTCTTGAACGACTTAACGGTCGGTTTTCGGGAAAGTTGAGGGGAAGTCTTTTTTAACCTGTCCCGGCGGGAAAACGGTCTGCTCACCACCCACGCCGGCACCCGCCTTAAGCTGCCTTGCAATTTCGCCAGCCAACCCCAAACCCTTGCCGGACAATTTTTGCACCAGTTCCTGGTCGTACATGCCTTGGTAAGTTTTGGTGCTGGAGTCGGTGAACAAGCCACCTTCAGGGGTGGCATCCCGCATGCTCTTCAAAGCCATTTGTAAAAAAATAGACTCGAACTGAACAGCCACTTTGTCGATCGCCGCATTGAATTCCTCGCTGCCACGCTCTGCGCGCGCGCCTCGCTTCAAACCCTCCAGGCTGCGGGAGTCCATCGACAGCATTTGTTGGGTATCTACTGGGTTGTTCGACAATGGCGTCATTTAGATCACCTCGAGTTCGGCTTTCAAGCTGCCAGCAGTTTGCATGGCTTGCAAAATGGAAATCAGATCGCTTGGGGTTGCGCCCAAAGCGTTCAGTGCTTTGACCACATCCGACAATTGCGCAGCGCCCTTGATTTCGATCAACTCGCCACCCGCTTCTGAAATTTGAATATCGGCCACCTCAGTCACCACGGTTTCGCCCTGACCAAACGGGGCTGGCTGGGAGATGACCGGAGTAGACGTAATTTTTACGGTGAGGTTTCCATGCGCAACAGCACAACTTTCAAGCATCACGGCCTGGTTCATGACCACAGACCCCGTGCGTGCATTCACAATCACCTTGGCACTGCCCATGGCTTTGTTAATACTCAATTCTTGAACACGCGACAAAAATGCGACGCGGTCGTTGGGATTGGACGGTGCGCGAACCTTGATGGTGCGGCCATCCAGGGCCTGGGCCACATTCGGCCCCATGTTGTTGTTGATCGCTTCAGCCACGCGAATGGCGTTGGAAAAATCGGTTGTCGTCAATTCCAGCTGCAAGGTTTCACCCAGCAGGAAGGGCGAAGCCACTTCACGTTCAACCAGCGCACCCGCCGGAATACGGCCTGCCGACAAATGGTTGATCACCGTTTTGGAGCCACCTGCTGATGCACCTGCGCCACCGACAATCAGTTGGCCTTGGGCCAAGGCGTACACCTGGCCATCCGCACCTTTCAAGGGGGTCATCAGCAACATGCCACCGCGCAGGCTTTTTGCATTGCCGATTGACGAGACTGTCACATCGATCGCTTGGCCAGGCTGAGCAAAGGCTGGCAAATTGGCAGTGACCATGACTGAGGCCACATTTTTCAGCTGCAAATTGGCGCCTGGGGGCAAGGTAATGCCAGATTGCTGCAGCATGGACACAATGCTCTGACTGGTAAACGGCGTTTGCGTGGTTTGATCGCCAGTACCATCCAGGCCAATCACAATACCGTAGCCATACACCGGGTTAGCGCGAACACCTGAAACAGTGACCAGATCACGAATTCGGGTTTGAGCCTCTGCTTGCGTACCAAAGGCCATGACTGCTGCGGCAGTTAACGCGAGCACTGCGCCTTTGAGGATTCGGTCTTTCAATTCCGATAGGGAAATGCGTTTCATGGTGTGGTCCAGGTCAGAAAGGCAATACGGTCAGGAAAAAGCGGCTCAACCAGCCCATGGCTGTGGCAGAGTCAAGCGCGCCTTTTCCGCGGTATTCAATGCGGGCATCGGCCACCTTGGTGCTGGGCACCACATTGCCGGGTAAAATGGTGATGGGGTTGACCACACCACTAAATTTCAAATACTCCACTTCGCGGTTGGTGCCAATCTGTTTTTCGCCCACCACCTGCAGATTGCCATTGGGCAATACGCTGGCAACCGTGACCGTGATGGAGCCTGTCAGGGTATTGGCGGCCTTGCTTTCACCCTGACCCGAGAAGTCTTTGTCGCTGCTGGCACTGCCATTGATGGCGCGCAAATCTCGACTGCCAAAGAAACCCTGAATCAGTGGTACATCAATGCTGGCGGAATCGCTGCGGGAGGCACTCATGGAGTTGGTTTGGGCCGCATTGATCTGTTCGATAATTTGAATGGTCAGCGTGTCACCCAGGAATCGGGCGCGCTGGTCTTCAAACAAGGGGCGGTAAGTGGCTGGACTGTACAAGCTACCCGTGGGTGCAGCCATGGCCACTTGGGCTGGCTGCTGAACCGGCTGCGGTACGGTGGTTTGAGCGGGCATGTCTACTTTCGGTGCGAAAGTTGAACAAGCCCCTAAAGTTATCGAGAACGCTGCCGTTAAACCGATTAGAACCAATCTTTTCATGCCATACACTCCATCAGAACACATTCAGTGTGCCTGAGGTTCTAAAAATCAAAGCTGAGATAAGCGCTGTAACATCTGGTCAGATGTGGAGATTGCCTTGGAGTTGATTTCATAGGCACGCTGGGCCTGAATCAAACCCACCAGTTCTTCCACCACGTTCACGTTGGAAGTTTCTACAAAACCTTGGGAAATGAAGCCCACGCCATTGGTGCCTGCCACAGCTTGTGTAGGTGCGCCAGAGGCGGCTGTTTCTGAATAGAGGTTTTGCCCCATGCTGAACAAACCGGCCGGGTTTACGAAACTGGCCAATTGGATTTGACCCAATTCCTGGGGTTGAACCTGACCCTGCACCACTGCGGAAACGACACCGTCTTGAGAAATCGAGATTTCCTGCACGCCTTGCGGAATGGTGACTGGGCCAAGAATTGGGTATCCGTTGGAAGTGACCAGTGTGCCGTTGGCGTCAATCTGAATGCTGCCATCGCGGGTGTAGCTGGTGGTGCCATCGGGCATTTGTACCTGGAAAAACCCTTGACCGTTAATGGCCACATCAAGTGTGTTGCCAGTTTGCTGCAAATTGCCCTGCGCAAAATTTCGCACGGTTGAAACAGGCTTTACACCGGTACCAATCTGCAGGCCGGAAGGTACCTGGGTTTGCTCGGTGGTTTGTGCACCAGGCTGTCGAAGTGTTTGATACAGCAAATCTTCGAACACGGCACGCGAACGTTTAAATCCATTCGTGGCGGTATTGGCCAGGTTGTTGGAAATCACATCCAGCTGGGTTTGCTGGGCATCCAGGCCTGTTTTTGCAATCCACAAAGAACGCATCATGATGGTTTTCTCCTTAGTTCATGCCAAACAGGCTGTTGGCGGCCTGGCCGTTTTCTTTGGCCGTGCTGATCATTTTCATTTGGGTTTCATACTGGCGAGCCGCGGTGATCATTTGCACCATCATGTCCACCGCATTCACGTTGCTTGATTCAATAAAGCCACCGGCAACACGCACATTCAAATCGGCTTCAGCAGGGTCACCGTTCGCTGCGCGAAACAGGCCATCGTCGCCACGATTAATTTCACCTTCAGGAATATTCACCAGCTTTAATCGCCCCAGTTGGACCACATTGGTGTCGCCACTGATGGGAATGGCCGATACAGAACCATCACCTTCAAACGACAATCGATGGTCCGGCGGCACGTTGATTGGACCATTGCTGCCGATGACTGAATAACCTTCCTGGGTCACCAGATTGCCTTGGCCGTCGAGCTGAAAAGAACCATTGCGGGTGTACGCTTCGTTGCCTTTCGCGTCGTTGACTGCAAACCAGCCCTCGCCTTGAATGGCCACGTCCATTTCTCGACCCGTGGACTGAATTTGTCCTGGCGTGGTGTCAAAGCCAATGCTGGTTTCCACCGCAAAGCTTCTGGAACCACTGCCCTCACCTGTCACGGGCGCGCTTTGAAACGCCATGAGTTGTTGCCGAAACCCGGGCGTGTTCACGTTGGCCAGGTTGTTGGCAATATTCTCTTGGCGAGACATCGTGCCTTTGGCGGCTTGGGCTGCCAGGAAAATCAGTTTGTCCATGTGTGCAATCCCGCTTCAGTTCACATTAACGAAGGTTGGTAATGGTCTGGAAAATCGAGTCTTGTGTTTTGATGGTCTGTGAGTTGGCCTGATACACGCGCTGTGCGGAAATCATGGCAACCAGTTCAGCTGTCAAATCAATGTTCGACTCTTCCAAAGCGCCCGACTGAATAATGCCGAAGGCAGTGTCTTCACTCAGCGACACCAACTCAGGTCCTGAGGAGTTGGTGGCCAACCAGCCATTCGACCCCACTGGCTGCAAACCTTCCGGATTCGGGAAACGATACAAACCGATTTGTGCGTGGTTCACCAACTGGCCGTTGGCGTAGCTGATGGTCAACATGCCATCTGCACCCACATCAAAGCCTGCGAATGGAGAGGATTCGAAACCATCCTGCCCCAGGTTTTGCACCACAAACGAGCTGCCGTACTGCGTGGTGTTGCTCATATTGAAAGTGAACTGGTTGGGTGCCGCACCAGTAGAAGAAAACGGCACGCCGCTGGCGGTTACAAAGCGCGACATGTCTACAGTCAGGTTGCCGGTGTTGGGCGTGGTCAACAAACCGTCCACGCCATACTGCAAACTGGCTGAAGTGGATTGGGCCGGGGCAGCGGTCACTGCAACTGGTGCCTGACCAATGTCCACTTGAGTACCATCCACTGTTGCGAACACAGACCAGTCGTTGGACGCTTCCTTGCGCATGTAAACGGCCATGATGTGCGCACCACCCAACTCGTCGTACACCGTCATGGAGGTTGAATTATTGAAGGTGTTCAGGTTTGCAGGATCGAAAGCCAATGCAGGATCAATTGCGGTGGCACGCGCATCCAGGTTCAGTTCAAGGCGACCTGCACGGGTTGCCGCCGGGGGAATGCTGCCGCGTGGTACCAGAATATCCTGGGCAACATCTGAGGGGCGACCTGTGGCTGCATCCACCGGGAAGCCTTGCAGTTTGTCACCACGGGAGTTCACGATGACGCCTGCATTGTTCAAAGTAAATTGACCGTTGCGGGTATAAATATTGTCACCATTGCCAGCCTGTACCTTGAAAAAACCGGTACCACTGATGGCCAAGTCCAAGGGGTTGCCTGTCACGTTAATGTTGCCCTGCTTGAAGTTTTGCGTGACCGCCGCAAGGCTGGTACCCAAGCCAATACCGTTGGTGGAACGTGCGCCGTTGAAGGCGCGAGCAAATACATCGGAGAACTCTGCCTCTGATCCTTTAAAGCCGACCACACTGGCGTTGGACACGTTGTTTGCAATGACTTCCAAACCGCGCTGCGCTGCGTTCAGACCACTCAAACCCTGCTGGAAACTACCACCTGCTGAAAAAGCCATGCTTGACTCCTTGGAAAAATCTTTAAATTAGAAAACCTGCTTGATGTCGGCGAATGTAATTTCACTGCCATTGCTGGTTAAAAGTTTGGTGCCTTCCGCACCTGCGTTGCGCACGCCCTGAACCACGGACAGGGTCAGTGGTGTGACGCTGGCGTCCTTGCCTGCTGCTTTTGCTTCAATCTCAAATTTGTAGTTGCCCGCGGGCAAGGTGCTTCCATCGTTGCTTTTGCCGTCCCACTCAAACTCATGCGTGCCTTTGGATTGCGGACCCAGTTCGATGGTGCGCACTACATTCGCACCTGCGTCCAGTACATTCACGCGCAAAATGTCGGCGCTTTGGTTCAATTCCAGCGAACCCAAAGCTTTGCCATCCACCAGTTTTAAATCATTGCCTTCGGTCAGCACTGCACGGCCCAGCATGCTGGTGGCTTGTACGGTTTGGTTGGCATTGATCGAGGCGGCCACGCCTTGCATGGTGGCATTCAATGTGTTGATACCGGTTACGGTATTGAGTTGTGCCATTTGGCTGGTCACTTGGGCGTTGTCCATGGGGGCCAGTGGATCCTGATTCTTCAATTGGGCCACCAGCAGGGACATGAAACGTTCCTGAATCGCCTCGGGGCTGTTTTCATCAGCTTTCTTTTTTGCTGCTGTGGTGCCGCTGTTGTTGCCCAGTGCGGAAGTTACGTCAATCGTCATTTTTCATTGCTCCTTACTGGTTGCCCATGTTCAAGGTTTTCAACATCAACTGTTTGGCTGTATTCATTACTTCGGC
>JAHJCM010000248.1 GCA_018812945.1 Gammaproteobacteria bacterium
TCAGATATCGGCTGCTTGGCGTCCTCCGCAGAAATCAGTTGCTTGATGAGTGCACGTATTGCTGTGCTGGAAGCCTGACCACCCGAGTCGGTGGAAACATGACTTCCGAAGAAATACTTTAGCTCAACCAACCCATAGGGCGTCAACATATATTTTTGCGTGGTAACCCTTGACACAGTCGATTCATGCAAACCCAGCAAATCAGCAATTTCCCGCAGAACCAAGGGCTGCATTGCGATTTCGCCGTGATTGAAGTAGCCAATTTGACGTTCTACGATGGCTTGGCTAACCCGTAAAATAGTGTCAAATCGCTGCTGAACGTTTTTTAACAACCAGCGGGCCTCTTGCAGTTGGGCGCTAAGTTGTGCGCTTTGGCCGCGGTGAGATCGCAAAATGGAGGCATACAATTCATTGATGCGAATTTTTGGCATCACATCCGGGTTCAGTTGAACATGCCACTGACTGTTGAGCTTTTTCACGATCACGTCGGGCACCACATGGTCGTCGTCAATGCGGCGAAAGCGCGCACCGGGAAACGGCTCGAGTGAGCGAATGATTTGATGACATGTCTTCAGCACATCCTCGTCGACGTTTAAAGCCTTCTTCAACTTGGTGAAGTCGCGCTGGGCCAGTAATCCCAAGTGATCACGAATAATGTGCTGGCAGTGGGTGTACAGGCTGTGCTGGCAGGTGATGTCTTTGCGTTGTGCCAGTTGCAACAACAGGCATTCCGCTGCGTTGCGCGCACCCACACCGGGCGGATCAAAACTCTGCAGCAGGCGCAGGGCCGCGCCGAGTTCTTCAAACTCCAGGTCCGGCTCGTCCTGCAGGGTTTCCCACAGGTCTTCGAGTTCAACAGTCAGGTAGCCGTCGTCGCTGAGGTAGTCAATCAGCCACAGCACCAGGTTTTTGTCCCGTTCGCTGGCCTGTGTCATGCGTAACTGCTCAATCAGGTGCTGATGCAGGCTGCTGTCGGGTGCGGCCAGTTGCAGGCCTGGTTTTTCTTCATCTCCGTCGGCGCCTGCGCCGCTGTTGTCACGCCAATCGCCTTCCCAGTTGTCTTGAATGGAGTCGATGGTCTCGCGCTGAACAATTTCTTCGCTCTGGTTGTCTTGTTCGGCTTGTTGGTCGCTGACCGGCTCGCTGGTTTTGCGGGGGTCGGGGTCGGCTTCAAAGCTGTCGCCTTGCGGCTCATGCAGTTCACCATTGCTGCTGTCCAGGCTGAGCGTGCGCTCGCCTTCCACTGCCTCTTCGTCGGCCAACTCCAGCAGCGGATTTTCGGCCAGCGCCTGCTGAATTTCCTGCTGCAATTCGAGCGTGGACAATTGCAGCAGGCGAATGGACTGCTGCAGCTGCGGCGTGAGCGTGAGGTTTTGCGAGACTTTAAGCTGAAGGGATTGTTTCATGGGGGTTCAGCTTTACATCCGGAAGTGTTCGCCGAGGTACACGCGGCGTACATCGTCGTTTTTTACAATTTGCTCGGGGCTGCCCGAGGCCAACACTCGGCCTGCGCTGATGATGTAGGCGCGATCGCAAATACCCAGGGTTTCGCGTACGTTGTGATCGGTGATCAGAACACCAATGCCCTTGGATTTCAAAAACGCCACAATTCGCTGAATTTCAAGCACGGCAATCGGATCTACTCCAGCGAAGGGCTCATCCAGCAAAATGAAGCGAGGCTGGCTACCCAGCGCACGCGCAATTTCAAGGCGGCGGCGTTCGCCACCCGAGAGCGAGGCGGCAAGTGAGGTGCGAATGTGTGCAATTTGCAAGTCGTTGAGCAGGTCTTCGACTGCCTGGTCCACCGTTCTGTCTTTGGGCGGATTAATTTCAAGCACTGCACGAATGTTTTCTTCCACCGTCAGTTTGCGAAACACCGAGGCTTCCTGAGGAAGATAAGAAAGCCCCGCCCTTGCGCGTTCGTGAATGGGTTGCAAGGTGATATCGCAGCCTTCCAGGCAAATATTGCCTTCGTCGGCACTCACCAGGCCCACAATCATATAGAAGCAGGTGGTTTTGCCAGCGCCGTTGGGGCCCAGCAGGCCCACCACCTCGCCTGTGTCCACGTGCAGCGAAACATCTTCAATGACGCGCTTGCTGCGGTAGGCTTTGCGTAGGCTAAGTGCTTGAAGACGTCCTTGTCCTGTCAAGGTGTGTGCTGGGGTGTTGCTCACTTGTTGCCCCCTTTGGGCGCGGGCTCGGTCTCTTGGGTTTTTGGTTTGATCACCGCCTGCACGCGAGAGGAACCACTGCTGTTGGGCGTACCCACCACATTCAGGAATTCTGTGTTTTGCTCGTACGTAATTTTGGTACCCGAGATCGATTCAGTGAGCTGACCATTGGTGCTTTTTTGAATGCTGGCAGCACCTGTCAGTGTCACTATCGATTTATTGCCGTCGAATTCAATGGTGTTGCCTGTGCCGTTGATCAGCAGTACTTCATTGGGCTTTTCCGAATCGCGCTGCTGTTTGAAGCGGGCAGGTTTTCCTTCCACAGTGGCAAACTGGGTACCGTCACTGCGTTCGGTCAGTGTCAATTTGTCGCCGCGAATCACCAGGCTCCCACGTGTTAACAGCACATTGCCGGTGAACACGTTCACATTTGACTTTTCGTTGTAAGTCATCTGATTGGCGTCGATGGTGGTGGGTTGTTGTTTGTCAGATTCCAGTGCTTGTGCGCAAAACCCTAGGGCCAGTGCAGGCGCAGCCAGTGCGAGGGAAATCCAGGTGGAGCGTTTCATCGTTTGGCCTCTATGCGAAACTTGATTGACCCTTGGGCAGTCAACTCGCCAGTGTCGTTGTTCAGTGTGGCACCCCGTGCTTCAAACCGTTGGCCAGGCCGGGTAACCAGCACATTCTTATCGGTTGAAATTTCGTTGGTGATATTGTCGATCCGTATTTCTTCAGATTTCATGGTGGTCAGAAGCCCTTCGTTTTGACTGGTCACCACCACGTTGTTCCGCAAGAAAATTTCGTCGGTATCGAGCAGGTAAACGCCTTTTTGGGCGTTGCCCTTCACCATGCCGTTGCCTGATTCAAACTGTTCCAGTTCGGGTTCGGTGATGTTCCAGACGTTGCCTTGCGGGATGTGCTCGGCTTTCTTGCTGCGAATGATTGAATATTTGTTCTCGGTCAGGTCATGGCTTTGTACCGAGAAATTGCGCAAGTAATAGTCGCTGCTGGTGGGGTCGCTTTTGCCGCTGGCGCTAAACAGGCTCAGTTCAGACTGAATGGCAAACCAATACGAGGTGGCGGCGAGTGCGAACGTCAGCAGCAGCGGTATGAACTGCGAAAGCAGATTGAAAAAAGCACTCACTGGTTTCACGATGCTTCCCAGGGGTTTTGATAGCCAGCTTGATGACTCAAAATGAAGTCGCACAATTCGCGGGCAGCACCATCGCCGGGGGGGCGTGTGTTAATCCAGTTGGCTGCGTTTTTCATGGCCGCTGGGGAGTGCTGGGTGGTGGCAGCCAGGGCAACCTGCTTCAGCACGGGGTAATCGGGCCAATCGTCTCCAAAAAAGCCGCATTCGCTCCAATCCAATCCAAGCAGTTGACGAATTTCATCATAGGCTTGCAGCTTGGTTTTACAGCCTTGAACCAGCTGGTAGATGCCAAGGTCTTTGGCGCGTTTTTCTACAATGGTGCTGGAGCGTGCAGTAATCCAGATCACCTTGATGCCATGGTCCATCAGCAATCGAAGGCCTTGGCCATCAAACACACTAAAGCGTTTCATAACTTCGCCTTCATTGCCGAAGTACAGCCCACCATCGGTCAGGGTTCCATCCACATCAAAGCCCATCAGTTTGATTTGCGCCGCGGCCTGGGCAGCAGTGGGTTCGCGGTCGGTCGATTGATCCATTACACCACCTTGGCTTCAAACAGGTCATGGAAATTCAGGGCGCCAACGATATGATCTTGCTCGTCCGTGACCACCACCTGGCTAATGTGGCTGACCTCCATCATGCGAACTGCCTCGACGGCCAGTTTGTCTGGCGAAATGCATTTGGGTGCACTGTTCATGACTTCACTCACCAGCAAACCGCGCAAATCCAGCCCTTGTTCGATCAGGCGGCGCAGGTCGCCATCGGTGAAAACGCCCAGCAGCTTGTTGTTGTCCCCCACCACGGCAGTCATTCCCAAGCCTTTTTTGGTAATTTCCAGAATGGCATTGGAAATGCTGGCTGATGGCGCCACGGTGGGAATTCGATCGCCTTTGCGCATGACATCGCTGACATGAGTCAACAGTTTGCGGCCCAGGCTGCCACCAGGATGCGACAGGGCGAAGTCTTCTTCGCTGAAACCTCGCGCCTTCAACACCACTACGGCAAGGGCATCGCCCAGGGCCAATGCCGCTGTTGTACTTGCGGTTGGGGCCAAATTCAGGGGGCAGGCTTCCTTTTCAACGCCACAGTCCAGTACCAGGTCGGCCTGGCGGGCGAGTGCTGAATCGAGTTTGCCGGTCATGGCGACTATTTTTGCTCCGCGGCGTGCAATGGCTGGCAATACCGCCACCAGTTCCTCAGTGTTTCCTGAGTTAGACAGGGCAATAACCACGTCTTCTTGGGTGATCATGCCCAAATCGCCGTGGGACGCCTCCGTGGCATGTACAAAAAAGGAGGGAGTTCCGGTACTGGCAAAAGTGGCTGCAATTTTTTTGGCAATCAGGCCCGACTTGCCCACTCCGACCAAAATGACTCGACCCTTGCAATTCAATATTGCGGTGGTTGCCTGGCTGAACTGATCGTTCAAGCGCTCGGACAGTGCCAAGACCGCTTGGGCTTCAATGGCCAGCGCTTCCCTGGCCATGGCCAGAAAATCGTGTTTATCATTATTCGACGGTGTTTTCGACATGGTAGACCCTGATAGACTTAAGCAACGAAGGTGCTTGAGGCTGTGCTCTTTTCAGGGCAGTATAGCAAAGCGCGTGCCAATTCTCTCCACTTCCTAAGCATTAAACGTGCCTAACGCTCTAGAGCTTTCTTTGATTCTCATGCTGGTCGCCGTGTTGGCGGTCTCGCTGTTCCGTTACTGGAAGCTGCCCGCCATGCTGGGCTATCTGTTTGCGGGCACGCTGATCGGCCCATATTCATTCGGCATCGTGCCCGATACACCCGAAACCCGCCACTTGGCTGAATTTGGCGTTGTTTTTCTGATGTTTTCAATTGGTCTTGAGTTCAGTTTGCCCAAGTTACATGCCATGCGCCGAGTGGTGTTTGGCCTGGGTTTGGCGCAAGTGGGGCTGACCATGCTGGGCGTGATGGGCCTGGGGGTGCTGGCTGGTTATTTTCTGGAAGTTCCACTGAGTACCGCCTTTGTGCTGGCGGGGGCAGCAGCCATGTCTTCCACTGCAATTGTCAGCAAATTGTTGTCCGAGCGGCTTGAACTGGATTCCCCCCATGGACGCCAGATCATGGGAATTTTGTTGTTCCAGGATTTGGCCGTGGTGCCGCTGCTCATTATCATTCCCGCGCTGGGGCAGGGGGCCGAGAACCTTACTGTGACTTTGAGCCTGGCGGTGGTGAAGGCGGCGCTGGTGCTGGGGCTGATGTTGGTGTTTGGCCAGCGCATGATGAACTGGTGGATGACTTTCGTGGCCCGCAGCAAGTCGCAGGAATTGTTTGTGCTGAATGTGCTGCTGATTACCCTGGGCTTGGCTTGGCTGACCGAACTGGCTGAACTGTCGCTGGCGCTTGGTGCGTTTGTAGCGGGTATTCTGATAGCAGAGACCCAGTATAAACACCAGGTGGAAGAAGACATCAAACCCTTCCGGGATGTGCTGCTGGGCCTGTTCTTCGTGACCACTGGCATGCTGTTGAATCCGGAAGTGGTCATGCAGAATTGGTACTGGGTTATTTTGCTGGCCGTACTTCCTGTGTTGGCCAAGCTGTTGTTGATTGCTGCACTGGCTCGAATTTTCGGTGCCAACATGGGCACCGCCATGAGGACCGGTATTTACCTGGCGCAGGCCGGCGAATTTGGTTTTGTGTTGCTGGCCAACACGGGCTCGGCCGGTTTTGCTTTGGTACCCGACCCCTGGTTACAAACCATCACGGCAAGCATGGTGCTTTCCATGTTGGCTGCACCCTTCATGATTCAACACGCAGACCGAATCGTATTGCGCTTTTCCAGCCAGGAATGGTTGCAAAAGTCGCTTGAGTTGCACCAAATTGCCCAGAAAAGCCTTGCCACGACCAAACACGTGCTGATTTGCGGTTTCGGCCGCAGTGGACAGCACCTGGCGAGGTTGCTGGACCGTGAAGATCTGGATTATGTTGCCTTGGACCTGGACCCAGACCGTATTCGTGAAGCCACTGCTGCTGGCGATTCGGTGGTGTTTGGCGATGCTGCGAAACGTGAAACACTGGTTGCCGCCGGTTTGCTGCGGGCCTCTTGCGTGGTGGTTACCTTTGCGGAATTCAAGTCTGCTGAAAAAGTGTTGACTGCGGTACGTGCTTTGGCGCCCAACGTGCCAGTGGTGGTGCGCACCTATGATGAAAGTGATCTGGAAAAACTGACCGCGGCTGGAGCTACCGAAGTTGTGCCCGAAATTCTTGAAGGCAGTTTGATGTTGGGCTCGCAGGCGTTGATGTTGTTGGGTGTGCCTGTTTCGCGGGTGGTCAAGCAGATTCGAGCCATTCGTGAATCGCGTTATCAAATGTTTCGGGGGGTGTTTCGTGGCGTAGACGACGAGGCGGACACACCCGAGAACCAATGGGTCCGTTTGCATTCCGTATTCGTGGAACCGGGGGCCAGTGGCGTGGGCAAAAGCCTGGCCGAGTTGGGTATTCTGGACTTGGATATCGAAGTCAGCGCGATTCGCAGGCGCGGCATTCGTGGTGGGGACCCTTCCCCCGACACGCAGTTGGAGTCGGGAGATATCCTGGTGCTGAAAGGTCAGCCGGATGCCTTGAGCCTGGCGGAGGCCATCATTCTTGGCCGCAAGTCCATGGGGCGTTAAGTTGGCTTTTTAACGAATGATGTAGAGCGCCGCGCAATCAGCGCCTTGCGCTTCGTCCCACTGGCCGGCTTCGGTGGTGCAAACTTCTTCCTCGCCACTGAGCACTTGCACTGCACCGCGCAAGGGGTTGCCATCATCGAGTTTGCGATCAATCTCCGCAAGTTGGGCAACCGGGATGGTTTCGCCGATCAGCAAGGCCATTGCATTTTCCCGGGAGTTGGGGCCTTGCAGCTGATTGCTGAGCAGGTATTGGCCACTGAACTGGTTACCCATGGTGCTGCTTGCAGTGCAGTTGCCCGATTCATCACTTCCGCCAGTGAAATCGCCTTGAATAAAGCCAGACAGCTGAAGATGCGTAAATACATTGCAGGTTTCATCGCCTTCAATCAATCCGTTGCCGTTGCCGCCGCTGTTGGAAAGTCCTGCTGCGCTTGCCGCAATAAAGTCGCCGGGCAATGCTGAATAGCGTGCCTGAAAAGCTGACAAGGCAGTTTCCAGATTGGCGATGTCGGTCATGGTGGCTTGCACGCGCGCACTATTGAGCAACTCGCGGCCCTTCAGCACGCCGCCAGCAAGTATGGCCAGCACGGCCAGTGCAATGGCCAGTTCCAAAAGTGAAAATCCGCGTTGAATGTGTTTTCGTGGATGCGTCAATTTAATTCTCCTGAATGTGTGGTGTGTCGAGTGCGCCGCGTTTCATCCAAAGCCAGTTCAGGCGTTCAAACGAGAGCCAGACCGGGTTGATTGCGGGTTGATCGGGATTGATAAAAAATTGTTGGTACCGATTTTGGTTGGCCAGGTCGTGAACCGGGTATGCAAGCCAAACCGTGGTGGCGTTCAGCAAGGTGTGCGCGCCGCAACCTGAATTCACATTGGGTGGAATTGCATGGCCTTGCACAAGCTGACACAGGTGAATGGCAGGCAATGGCCCGGTACCTATTGCATGGTTGGCCGTGTAGGGAGCCATGACAATTTCGGTTAACTGTTGCGGGCTCAGTTGTGCGAAAGGTTGCGTCGAAACCAGCGCATTCCGGGCTGGCTCGCCGGCCTGTTCCAGCGTGGCCACTGCCATTTTCCACTGGCCACTGATTCCCCAGCTTGCCAGCGTGGCAGTTGGAAGCCAGCCTTCCTTGTGGGTGCAGGCGTCGCCGCTGCGCAATTCAGCGCCGTTGGCAAGGCCTGCCGGGCAGGGCAGCCTGCCTGTGGCCAGTACAAAACCCTCCACTGCTTCAAGAATGCGCTGTCGTGAATCCAGGTGTGTGAGTACTTTGTCTTTCTCGCGCTGACCGGCCAAGAGGTGAAGCACCGGCCCAAGAATAATAGCCATGAGTACCACAACAAGCGCGACTTCAATCAGCAAGAAACCACGTGCTTTGACAGTGAAGGATTGTGGACGGCAATTCATGGTGTGCCTGTCAGTTTGAAACTGAATTGATTGAGACTGGACAAGGTGTTGTCGGGCCAGGAAAAGCGACAAGTGCAAGCCGTGCTGTTTTGACTCAGCGGGCACTGGTTGCTGTGGGTAGGTCGACATGATTTGTTGATGGCAGCGATGGGTTCGAAGTGGCTGACTGGCCACAGGTTTTTCATTCGGGCTGGACCATTGAATACGCAGGGCTGGTTGGCCAGGCTGGTGCAATCCGTTTGTGTGTTGTGGCTTGTGCAGTTTGGATTGTTGTCCAGGCATGAAGCTGGTGATATCCAGTCGCCTGCGTTTTGGCAATGGCAACTGCAGCGCGTTTTTGTGCAGCGGCATTGGCAACCCGAGTCAATCGGCTGAAACAGGTTAGAAAACGGGTCAACAAGCACCATGTTTTCATGGTCGCTTGTGCTCGCGTTGAATTGCGGGTTGAGTTGTTGCCAAGCGTTCAGTGTGCTTTTAAGTTGATGCTGTTGTACCCGTTTCATGTGGGTTCGTAATTCACTCAGGTGAAGCAAAACATAGGGGGAGGAAATGTCGTACTGATGATCTGCGGTGGGTATAACGCTTTTTGCGACCACTGCAACGATGTTTGTTTTGATTAGATTGTTTTCAGCCGGAATTCGAACCTGAATTGACGGTTTGGCGTAGTTCACCCAACGACTCCAGCCCAAAGCGTTCGCTTGAATCAACTGGCTTGAAACGGCGTACTGCCATTGCATGTTGGTTGATGGCTCCAGTTCGTTGAAGCGCGCATCCACTCCTGCGTTCAGATAGTTGATGGCAATTTTGCTATGAACGGGCAGGTAGCCCCAGGCTTTGTTCAAACAAGTGGTTTGCGCAGGTTCGCCCGGTTGAATCGCTGGGCAAGGAAGGTGGCCCAAATGACTTTGGCTGTGCAAACCCTGGCTGGAAGCAAAGCCCAACAAGCTGGCTCGAATTTGTTCAAGTGTTTGGGTTTCACGGGCCTTTTGTTGAAGCAAAAGCCCTTGCCTGAAAGCTTCATTGTTTCGAAATTCCAGGGCGGCAAAACCCAGCATCAAAATAAGAATTAAAAGTGCAAACAATGAATAGCCCCGCTGTTGGAATGCGCTTCTCATGGCAGCCACTTTTTTTGAACAGGATCAAAAGTTTTTTGACCTTGCTGGGTGATTATCCAGCCTTGTACCTTGTAGGCGGGCGCGGAAATTTTCGCCGCGGGTTCTTCAGCTTTTATTGAAGTTGGAATTGAGGGTGCTACAAAAAGGTTTTTGCCCGGCAGGGGGTTGTTGATCGCAATATTCGATCGAGTGCTGGCGGGCTCTTTGCCAAAGCACAACAGGTAAAACGGTGTGTCAACTGAGGTGGGTTTTGTCTCCACAAGGCATTGCCCTGAATCGGGCTGTTTGGTGTTTATCCAAGTGGTCCAGGTTTGCCACAAGTCGGCTTCAGTATTGAATTGTTGCTCCAGAAAAAGAGTTTTTCGTACTGGCACTGATTGCTGAATTTGCAGGTTTGGCTTTTTATTCAGTTGTTGTTCAATTTCCATGTTGCGCAGGGCGATCAGTGCAAAAAGGGCCGTAAGTAACAACGCCAAATCGATTGCAGGGCGAACCCAGCGAAAGCCAACAATTCTCCGTGTTGTCGTTGTCAGTTTGCTCATTGGTTTGTTGCTCCAACTGAGCATTGCGCTTGGGTGGAACTATTGAGCGTGCAGCCTTTGGGCACTCGTTTTCGCACTCGGGCCAAGTTTGCAGTGGTCAGAATTTCTCCCTGTTCGTTCCACAATATTTTCAGTGAAAGCAGGTTGGCGCGTTCGTCTTGACCAAATTTTCGAATTTGTTCCTGCCAATCCGCGAATGGCGCTTCTTTGGCGTTGCGAGGCGCAGCACCGAGCGAATTCTTGAGGTGCTGCCAATTCGCTTTCTCGAGTTTTGATTGTTGTTGGTTTGTCTGCCAACTCATCAAAAGAAAAGTACCCAGCACGCAAGCAACTGCTGCACCGCGAACCACCTGATAATGAGCAGAAGGTTTGACCCACAAACCCAGATAAAGTTGAAAGCGGCTGCGGAGTTGGCTGATACCCGATTTGTTTGAAATCAGGAAATCCTTCAGGTATTTGAATTCGTGCGTATTCAGAAGTGCCATGTGAACAGCGCGATTGAATTGTGCTGATTTTTCCGAAGAAATAATCCGAACGGTTTGTCCCATGCTGCGCAGTTCGGTCAGCACTTCTTGGTGAAAGGCTGTTGCCGGTGATTCAATAATTCTCGGCGGGTCTTCTGCAATTCCAGCCCAGCGGTGCTCTGCCCACGGTGAGGTCGTAATCTTGTTTTGGAATACATTGAGGTACACAAGTGTGTCTGGCAAGCTGAAGCTGGAAAGTGCAATTGCACTGCCACTAAACTCACTGTAGGGAAGGCGTTGTTCTTCTGCCCACTGCTGGTCTTGTTGCCGAAACAGAATTGCGTGGTCCTGCTCAATCACCCACACATCAGCATGCATTGGTGTGGTTGTCATGACAGGCCAGTCAGGTTGTTGTACAGCGGTGCCAATGTGAATTGATAGGCCAGCGCAAGGGTAAGTGCGGCAATGGCCAATGCGATTGAAGGCAAAGTGTTTTGCAGGCGTTGTTGGGTTTCCCTTGCCCGCATTTCATACACTGTTGAGGCCAGAAAAAAGCAGTAAGCCAGGTTGCCGGTTTGCTCGGCCAGTTGACTTTGACGCACCAGAAAACCAGGTGCGCCGGCTGCCTGCATCGACTGGCTTAGTGACATGCCCAATTTTAACTGTTGTTGAATGCCCAACATCAGCTTGTTAAGCCTGTGCAGGGTGTTCGTTGACAGGTAAGTACCACCCCACCAGCTTGCTGTGTGCAGGGTGCGGTGGCGTAGGCAGTGCATCAAATCCAGGCCGGCATGGAGTTCGCACGCAATCACATGATAAAAATTCGACGTAAGCCAAAGATTGTTTGGAAGTAGCGTCTGTGATTCATTTTGATTGCTGTTGGGTCTGAATTTGAAGTAAGCGGCAATAGGCAACACGACAATACCGATGAAAAGCAGGCTGTTTGACAAGGTCATGGTTGGGGTGGATGTGTTCGTTTTTTGTATTAAATGCGGTGCACTCACGTGATGCAGCAATACCCAGCATGCGCAGGCCAGCGTTAAAACCAGCATTGGATACACAAGGCTTTTTCCCAAGGTGTGTTGTGCATCGCTGGTGGTTTTCCAGCGATCCAGTTGGGTTTGCAAGGCCAAGCCAAGATCACCGCTGGCTTGTGCACACACCAGTGCAATTTCCAGGTGCATGGGCACTTTGCCGAATGCGGCACGAAAGGCGGTTTGAATGTTCTGCCCTTCTTGAAGAAAGCGCGATGTCCGGGATAGGCCCAAGTTCAAAAGTTTTCCTCGTGAATGGCCATTTTGCAGTTCACTGCTCAGTGAAAGCGCATCAAGCGCGGGCATGCCAGACTGCAACAACTCAGCCCATTGGCCTAACCAGGTACGCCAGGTGGCTGGCTTTATTCTGTCGCCAAGTGGCTTAGTTTTCATGGCTTGGGTTCAAGGTTGACGATGATGGAAATGGAAGGTGATTTTCTGATGAGAAAAGTTGCATCAGTTCATCAATGCTCTTGCAACTGAGTACTCCTTTGCGGGGCATGTTTTTCAGGTTGACAATTTCAGCCCACAATTGGCGTTGTTCGTTTTGTTCTGCGGGTTTCAAGCGCAAGGTGACAATGCCGTTCAGACAGTTCATCAGGCTGCCCAGGCGCACATTCAGTTCGGTGAGCCGACTGATGGCCCCAAGGCAATCCGGTGCATGAACCGATGCGAAAACCCGGTGGCCTGTCAGGGCAGCATTCAAGGTGAGTTCGGCGGTCTCTTCATCCCTGACTTCGCCAACCAGAATAGTGTCTGGGTCCTGGCGCATCAATGAACGCAAGCCCGAGGCAAAGTTCAGGTGAGGTAGCCGTGACAAGTCGGTTTGAACTGCCTCGGGATTGATGATTTCTACTGGGTCTTCAAGTGTTGCAATCCGACCTGCACATGCACCCAAGTTGTTGAGCATTGCATGCAGCGTAGTTGTTTTCCCGCTGCCTGTTGCGCCAGCTACCAATGTGAGTCCGTGCTCGTGGGCAAGCAGTTGTTGAATATGCGCCAGGGCAGCTTGACTTAAGCCAAGCCGATTCAATGGCATGCGGCTGTGCGTATTCAATAGCCGGATCACCAGGTTTTCTCCGTGCAAGCTAGGGTGGGTGGCCAGTCGAAGATCAAGGTTGTTGCGAGTTAGCCGTGCGTCTTGTGGGCGGCGCGTTTCAGCAATATTCATTTTACTTTCGGCCTTGAATGCTTGAATAAGCGACCTGCCTGCGTCGCTCGGAATGCCTTGCGCCTGCCCCAGTTTCCCGTTGACGCGCAATCGCACCCAGAAGTTCATGGGTGAGGGTGTAATGTGTATATCCGATGCATTTGCTGCGCTGGCATAGGCAATCGTGTTGTCAATGTTCTTGAAGGCTGTGTCCGGCGGTATTTGCTTCATTGAAGTTTTGCCTGAATCAATGAACGTACTGTAAGCAGGGGTAGTGAACATTCCCGTAGGGCACATTGCGCCTCGGCTTGCGACAAGTAAGCGAGGGCATTGGTGAAGTGTCCAAGGCTGCTTTGATGAAGTGCCATGTTGTAGAAGGGTTCAGGTGTGTCTGGATAACGTTCGATCAAGAGAGCAAGAAGTGCGTTCAGCGCTTTGTTTTGTCCAGCCTGATACATGGTCAGGCCGGCAGCCAGGGCTTTGTTAAGCTCACTTAATTCTTTGTTGGCTTGTGGCTGATTCGCAGTTGCACTGTCGAGTACGGTTGCCTTAAGTAGCACCACCAGTTCAATGTGGCTCTCACTGCGGTTTTCGCTTTGAGTGATCAGGTCGATAGATTCCGGGGCACCTGGAATACCTCGGTTCAAGCTGTTGTTCTCTTTTTGGCGTAACCCACCCAGCAAGGCCATTTCACCGCTTTTCAATCGGAGTATCGATTCCAGTTCGCGGGTTTGTACCTCGGGTACCCGACTAATAATGTTGAGTTGTTGCAGGGCTGGGTTGGGATCTTGCACAAAACCCACGATGCGACTGAGTGTTGGGCGAACCCGCAACTGAATTGCATTGTTGTCTGCAATTTGCGGCGTCACCGTCATCAGGAAACCCACTGGTACGGTTTGAACCTGAGTAGTGAAAGTGGAAAAAGCGGGGCTGTTTTGTGTGGGCGCGCTGGTTTGAACATCGGTTGTGAAATACACCCGGTTGTCGATTACCTTCAGCACGGCGGCTTGTTGGTTCATGGTCACGACACGCGGCGACGAAAGCACTTCGGTTTTTCCGAATTCCTCCAGCAGGCGCAAGGCCACATTGGTGTCGGTGTTGCTGGTGGCTCGCAGGGCATTCACAGTGAACGCGGGGTTACCCAGATTCAGCCCCTGCACCGCCAGGCCGGCGGTAATTCCGTTTTGACGAAGCACATTCCAGTCAATTCCTCGCTCATAGCGATCGTTTAACGAGATCTCGGTGATGACCGCTTCAATCACGATTTGTCGATCAACCCTGCGTTGAATCTGCTCAAGCCACTGGGCTACCCTGCGGTGCTGGCTGGGTTTTGCAATCACCGACACGGTTCCTGATTCCGGGTTGGCGATGACTCGCCCGGAGCGCGTTTCCTTGCGTGTCGTCGTGATGTCCCGTTTTTCGGTGGACACCGCCGTTGTACTTCTCAAATTGGGTTGTGCGCGGCGAGGTGAAATATTGCGTGTACTTGCATAGGCTCGGTCTTCATCTTCATCAATGACGCGCTCCCGGGTTGAGAGTTCGATCGGTTTTACCTGCACCTGAATGATCTGTTCAATTTGACTTGAGATGTCTTGCCACAAATCGTGTTGTTGTGAGTTGTTCAGAATCAGTTCTGAGCGATTGCCTGTCTCCCGGCGATCCGTTAACTCGCGCGGGCCGCCAGCGATTGCCGAACTCAGGCTCGATGAATCATTCATTTGCCGCGCAATTGACAGGTAGTCGAGGGTATACACCCTCAGTTCATCCACTTCGCAGCGCATGGACAGCTGTTTTGCTTCAAAGCGCACGGTGGCCCCGGCTTGAAGTTCCAGGCTTTCAATAACCTGTTGAAGTGGCATGTCTTTTCCAACCAGGCTGACCGGAGAGTCGCCACAGCCATCCATTTCATAGCCAAGTTCCAGTTCCCGAGAGATCAGTTCAAGCACTTGACTGGCGGGAATGTTTTCGAGCCGAAAGGTGAAAGTTTGTTGATGTCTCTCCCAGGCGTTGCTGCTGTGTTGAACTTTATCTGCCCAAAAAACGGCATTCAATTCGAGCGTCTGCTGTGCCTCAGGTAGAGCAATCACAAGGCTTCGTGACGGTGGAGTGGCTACGCAAGCTGTCAAGGCGGTGCAAAGACCAATTAAAAACACACGCAGTGATGGCACGGGCAGGCTTTTCAGGGTTGAAGTGCTGCGGATCATACTTTGATGAAACCATTTCCACGCTTCGTGGTCATGCCTTGTGAGTGAGCCCATCACCATTTGGATGGTGGGCGCATGTCCTTCGGGGTACAATAGCCTCCAAATTCGTATTCGCTTATTAAGGAGCCCCCATGGGCTTTGTTGCTCAATTAAAAAACGTGGACTTCGGCTACGCCGACCGCCTTATTCTGGAAAATATTTCGCTGGACATTCCCAAGGGCAAAGTGGTTTCTGTCATGGGTGGCTCGGGTTCGGGCAAAACTACATTGTTGCGTCTCATGTGCGGTCAGTACCCGGTGAATCGGGGTGAGGTTCAGGTGCTTGGCCAAAATGTGGTGACTGCCAATACGCAGCAGCTTTATGCATTTCGCAAGAAAATCGGTGTGCTCTTTCAGTTTGGCGCCTTGTTTACCGACCTGAACGTTTTCGAGAATGTGGCCTTTCCGCTTCGTGAACATACCAACCTTCCCGAGGCGGCCATTCGCGACTTGGTGCTATTGAAGTTGCAGGCAGTGGGTCTTCGAGGAGCCAGCAATCTTTTTCCATCCGAAATTTCCGGTGGTATGAGTCGGAGAGTGGCCTTGGCGCGCGCAATTGCTCTGGATCCCGAGCTGATTTTTTACGACGAGCCATTTGCCGGGCTTGACCCGATTTCATTGGGTATTACGGCGAATCTCATTCGCACGCTGAATGATGCATTGGGTGCCACCTCGGTGGTGGTCACACACGATATTCACGAGTCATTTGCAATCAGCGACCATGTCATCGTGATTGCAAACGGCAAGGTGCTGGCACAGGGTACACCTGCTGAAGTGGAGGCCAATCAGGATCCGTATGTTCAACAGTTCATCAAAGGCTTGCCTGAGGGGCCAGTGAAGTTTCATTACCCCGCGCGCAACTTGCAGGAGGACTTCGCATGAATCCGGTCCTCTTGGTTTCCCGTCTGGGCGCCGGCGTCATTGCCACAATCGCTGGCTTGGGGATTTTTGCGCGTTTCGTGGGCACCTTGTTCATGTTGCTTCCCAAAGCCCTGTTGCGCCCCCGCCTCATCATTGATCAGGTTCATTTCATCGGCAATTACTCACTGGTCATTATTGTTGTTTCCGGGCTGTTTGTGGGTTTTGTGCTGGGTTTGCAGGGTTATTACACCTTGAACAGGTACGGTGCCGAGCAGGCCTTGGGTTTGTTGGTGGCCTTGTCACTGGTGCGTGAATTGGGGCCGGTGGTCTCAGCGCTGTTGTTTGCAGGTAGGGCTGGTACGTCGCTCACTGCTGAAATTGGTCTGATGAAAGCTGGCGAGCAGCTGACCGCCATGGAAATGATGGCGGTGGATCCCAAAGCACGTATTGTCTCGCCTCGCTGGATCGCAGGTCTTATTTCCCTGCCGCTGCTGGCGGGTTTGTTCAGCGCCGTGGGTATTTTTGGTGGTTATGTGGTGGGTGTGTTGTTGATCGGCGTAGATGCGGGTGCATTTTGGTCTCAAATGCAGGCTGGCGTCGATGTGCGTGATGACATTCTCAATGGCGTGATCAAAAGCGTGGTGTTTGGTGTGGCTGTCAGCTCAATTGCCCTGTTTCAGGGCTACGCCTGCCAGCCCACGCCTGAGGGTGTATCCAGGGCGACTACCCGAACAGTGGTGATTTCTTCCCTGACCATTTTGGGTCTCGATTTCGTGCTTACAGCACTCATGTTCAGTATTTAACGGATTGAAGGTATGAAAAAGAACACGGCGGTGGATTTTTGGGTGGGCCTGTTTGTACTGATTGGTGCACTTGCCTTGGTATTTCTCGCCTTGAAGGCAGGCAACTTGAGTTCTTTCACTACGGGTGATCAATACCGGGTGACAGCTGAATTTGACAATATCGGTGGTCTAAAGCCCCGTGCGCCGGTCAAAAGTGCGGGCGTTACCGTGGGTCGCGTGGCCAACATCAATCTTGATCCGGTCACTTTCCGTGCAGTTGTGGCTCTGGATTTGGAGGAAGGCTTCGAGTTTCCCAAGGACTCTTCAGCTAGAATTCTCACCTCAGGCTTGCTGGGCGAGCAATATGTGGGTATTGAAGCAGGTGGCGACCTGGAAAACTTGGCGAGTGGCGAGAAATTTGCGCGTACTCAGTCTGCGGTGGTACTCGAAAACCTGATCAGCCAGTTTTTGTTTAGCAAAGCCTCGGAAGGCGACTCCGAAAAGTGATGAAGGGGATTTGAAGTGTTAGTGTCCATTCGAAAAGTGATTTTGCTGCTAGGCGTGCTTGGCTTGTCCAGTGCATGCACCAGCATGCGCGCCCCTTCTGAGTCAGACCCCTTGGAAGGATTCAACCGTTCTGTTGACGGATTTAACCAGGTGGTTGACAAGGCGGTGGTGAAGCCACTGGCTCAGGGTTACGACAAGGTAACGCCGCCAGAAATCAAAACCGTCATCGGAAATTTCTTTTCCAACCTTGATGACATCAGCGTAGCGGTCAACAATTTGCTGCAAGGCAAGCCCAAGGCAGCGGGCAGCGACATCACGCGTTTTGCCCTGAATACAACCATCGGAATTGTGGGTTTGGCCGACGTGGCTACAGAACTGGGGTTCCAGAAAAACGACGAGGATTTTGGTCAAACCTTGGGTGTGTGGGGTGTGGGTTCAGGCCCGTACCTGGTGTTGCCTGTTTTGGGCCCCAGCACCCTGCGTGACGCACCTGCCCGGCTCGTCGATGCGCCGCTTGATCCGCTTTACCACTATGACGACGTCAGGGTGCGCAATAGTTTGCTGGTTGTGAACGTGGTGAACACCCGTGCACGACTGTTGCCGGCCACTGACCTGGTAGAACGCGTGGCACTGGACCAATACGCTTTTGTGCGCGACGCCTACCTGAAACGCCGTGCCAGTTTGGTGCGGGATGGGGCCCCTGATCCCAATGATCAAGGCTATGACGATTTTGAAGAGGAGTCGCGCAGCGTGGTTCCTCAACATTTTCCACCCTTCAAGGCTGCGTTGATGCAGATTGAACCAGGTAGCGCGGCCTCGAACGCACAGCCCGACTCAAATTCACCCATTGGCTTGCCAATCGACCTGCAGCAAAGCGAGCGGGCCAAGTCTGGCTTGGGTTTGTTGAACTGATTGGCTTTGGGGTGGTCAACCCTTGGGTAGGTATTGCGTTTTTAGACTAACCACAAGCATTTTGGAAGAATCATGAATATTGCAGTGAACAAGTTGTTTCAATGGGTTGCGGCCGCAGCTTTGGGTTTCGGCCTGATTGCTCAGCCAGCCATGGCGCAGGACATGCCTGCCAATGAGTTTGTTGAAAAGTTCAGCAATGAAGTGCTGACAGAGATCAAGGCGCGCAAGCAGGAACTGTTGGCTGACCCCAAAAAGCTGGATGCCCTGATTGACCAGAAAGTGATGCCCAATGTGAATTTTCGGAAGATGACCCAGTTGGTGGTGGGTCGGCCTTGGCGCGAAGCCACGCCAGAGCAGCGCGAGCAAATTACCAAAGAGTTTCGCACCCTTCTGGTGAAAACCTATTCCGGCGCTTTGGCGCAGGTGGGTGATCAAACTCTGCAGGTGGACCGTCTGCGGGCTCGCCCGGAAGACACGGATGTGATCGTGAATAGCCGTGTTATTCAGAAAGGCGCTCCGCCAGTGGATTTGGCTTACCGTGTCGAAAAGAAAGACGGTAAATGGCTGATTTATGACCTGAGTGTATTGGGTCTGTGGTTGGTTGATTCCTACAAAGCCCAGTTTGGCACTGTCCTGTCCAACTCAGGGGTAGATGGTTTGATTCAAACCTTGAAAACCCTGAACGCGAAGGGTTGATATGAAGGTGTCGGTTGATCAAATTACCGTTCGCAACGGAGACCAAGTGATCGCCGAGGTCGCCAAGGCATTCGCCTTGGGCGACCATGTCATCGACTTTTCCGAAGTCAAGCATGTGGACTCCACTGCATTGGCCGTCATTCTCGCGGCCAAGCGAGTGCTTAAATCAGACAAAACCCTTGAACTCCAACATCCTCCTGCGCAGCTGAACAGTTTGATTGCTGCCTACGGAGTACAATCTCTCTTCTCCTAAAACCTGTAGCACCTTTCATGGGTGCGAGAAGTCATGTCGTTTGCACTAGAGCTAAGCTCGGTATCCAAATATTTTGGTGAATTTCGTTCCTTGAACAATGTGTCTCTCACAGTTCAAGAAGGGGAATTTTTCGCCTTACTCGGCCCCAATGGCGCCGGCAAAACCACACTGATTAATATTATTGCCGGTCTAAGCCGGGCCAGCACGGGTGCAGCCAAGGTCATGGGTTTTGACGTGGTGGATCAGTTTCGCGATGCGCGCCGAAGCATTGGCATAGTGCCCCAGGAACTGGTTTTTGACCCGTTTTTTTCGGTACGGGAAACTTTGCGTTTTCAGTCAGGCTATTTTGGCTTGAAGAAGAACGACGACTGGATTGACGAACTATTGCATTCGCTGAGCCTGATGGACAAGGCTGACAACAATATGCGCACCTTGTCGGGCGGCATGAAGCGCCGTGTGATGGTTGCCCAGGCCCTGGTTCACAAGCCGCCGGTGATTGTGCTGGACGAGCCTACTGCAGGTGTTGATGTGGAACTGCGTCAAACGCTTTGGAAATTCATTGCTGGCCTGAACCAAAAGGGACACACAATTCTGCTGACCACGCATTACCTCGAAGAGGCAGAAACCCTGTGTAACCGCATCGCCATGTTGAAAAAGGGCGAGGTACTGACTGTGGACACCACGCCAAACCTGTTGAAAAAGCATGCCAATCAAACCCTGAACATGCAGTTGAATGGTGTATTACCCGCCGGCCTGCAAGCCAAGGTATTGAAGGCCAATGTGAGCGAGGGGCGTTATACGCTGGCATTGAATGGCCCTGCCGAAATAGAGCAAATACTGGCGCAATGCCGCAAAGACCACTTGGACGTATTGGAGTGCAGTATCGAAAAACCAGATCTTGAAGAGGTATTTGTGCAACTGATGAGCGGGGGTGCCAAATGACTGGTTGGCAAACCCTGTTCAAGAAAGAAATTCTGCGCTTCTGGAAGGTCAGTTTTCAAACCGTGCTGGCCCCGGTGGTTACAGCTTTGCTTTACCTCATGATTTTTTCGCATGTACTGGATGGCAAAGTAGAGCCTTATCCCGGCGTGAGTTATGCCGCATTCCTGGTGCCTGGTTTGGTCATGATGTCAGTGCTTCAGAACGCGTTTGCCAACTCTTCTTCAAGCTTAATTCAGTCAAAAATCACAGGCAACCTGGTGTTCGTGCTGTTGCCGCCTTTGTCACATCTCGAGTTTTTCTCTGCGTATGTTCTGGCCTCCATGGCCCGTGGCATCGCAGTTGGCCTGGGGGTATTGCTGGTCACGGTGGCGTTTGTCGGCTTGCATGTGTACAACCCGGTGTGGATTCTTGTACACGCATTGGTGGGGTCAGCCTTGCTGGGTACCATGGGGGTGATTGCCGGCATTTGGGCTGAAAAGTTCGATCAACTGGCCGCTTTCCAGAACTTCATCATTATGCCGGCTACTTTTTTGTCGGGTGTGTTCTATTCCATCCACTCCTTGCCAGCGGTGTGGCAAACCGTATCGCACTTCAATCCGTTTTTCTACCTCATCGACGGTTTTCGCTACGGTTTTTTCGGTGTAAGCGATGTCAGCCCCTGGTTCAGCTTGGCCATTGGCCTTTCTGCCTGGGCGTTTTTGACTGTAATTGCGATGCGCATGGTGACCTCTGGTTACAAATTGAGGGGATAATAGTGCTGTTGAATCAAAAGGATAGGAAAAATCATGTTGTTGCCTGAAACCGTTCGCGGCTATATTGCGCAGGGCTTGGAATGTGAGCACCTCACCGTGTCTGGTGACGGTCAGCATTTTGAGGCGGTCATCGTGGCCAGTGCGTTTGAAGGACTGCGTGCCATTCAGCGCCATCAAAAAGTGTATGCAGTACTGGGTGACAGAATGCGTGCCGAGATTCACGCCCTGTCGATGAAGACATTGACGCCCGCCGAGTGGGCTCAACAACAAGCGTAAAAAGGACTGCCCTTCAATGGATTCATTTTTGGTTCGTGGCGGAAAGCCGCTTCACGGAGAAGTGTCGATTTCTGGCGCGAAGAATGCGGCCTTGCCCATTTTGTGCGCAAGTTTGCTGACCGCTGAGCCAGTCACCATCACCAACGTGCCGCGCCTGCGCGACATCAACACCTGCCTGCGCTTGCTGGGCTCTATGGGCGTTCAGTGTTTTTGGCATGGAGAGAACCAGTTGGCCCTGCGGGCCGAAGAAATTTCCGAGCCGATCGCCAGCTACGATCTTGTGAAAACAATGCGCGCCAGTATTTTGGTGTTGGGTCCCTTGGTGGCACGCTTTGGCGAGGCCAGCGTGAGCTTGCCGGGTGGCTGTGCAATCGGGCAGCGCCCAGTCGATCAGCACATCAAAGGCCTTCAGGCCATGGGTGCCGAAATCACCATTGAAAAGGGCTACATTCACGCCAAAGCCAAGCGTCTGAAGGGTGCGCGCATTGTGACCGACATGGTGACTGTGACCGGTACCGAGAACCTCATGATGGCGGCGGCTTTGGCTGATGGAACAACCATCATTGAAAACGCGGCCCGTGAACCCGAAGTGGTGGACCTGGCGAACATGCTGGTCAAAATGGGCGCGAAAATTGAAGGCATTGGCACCGATACCATTACCGTTCATGGCGTTGAAAATTTACATGGTTGCGAATACCAGGTAATGCCTGACCGCATTGAGGCGGGTACGTTTTTGTGTGCTGTTGCTGCCTGCGGTGGCAACATAACCTTGAACAACACCGATGCTGACAGCATGGACGCAACCATTGAAAAGTTGCGTACAGCGGGCGTAAGCATTGAAGTGGACGGCACAAAGATTCACGCCAGCATGAATACACGCCCCAAGGCAGTGGGCGCACGCACGGCACCATTTCCAGGCTTTGCAACCGACATGCAGGCGCAGCTGATGGCAGTGAACTGTGTGGCCGATGGCACGGCGGTGGTCAATGAAACCATTTTTGAGAACCGTTTCATGCATGTTCAGGAAATGGTTCGCCTGGGTGCAAACATTGAAATTGAAGGTCACACGGCAATCATCAAAGGTGTGGAGCGACTCGACGGTGCCACCGTCATGGCCACCGACCTGCGCGCCTCGGCGGGCCTGGTGATTGCAGGCCTTGCAGCCAGCGACGAAACACGGATTGACCGTATTTATCACCTGGATCGCGGGTATGA
>JAHJCM010000249.1 GCA_018812945.1 Gammaproteobacteria bacterium
AGCGCGCATTGCTTGGTTGATTCAGACCGGGCAGGTGGGCCCCAATGGGGTGTTGGCGGTCACCTTCACCAACAAGGCGGCCAAGGAAATGCTTCACCGCATTTCAAGCATGCTGCCGATTAACACCCGCAGCATGTGGGTGGGTACTTTTCACGGCTTGTGCAACCGCATGTTGCGCGCACACTGGAAGGAAGCCGGTTTGCCCCAGGCTTTTCAAATTCTGGACATGCAAGACCAATTGTCGGCAATCAAGCGCATGTACAAGGTGTTGGGTATCGACGCAGAAAAATTCCCGCCCAAGCAACTGAGCTATTTCATCGGCTCGGCCAAAGACCAAGGCCTGCGCCCCAAAGACGTAGAGGCATTCGACGAATACCACCGCATGATGGTTCGGCTGTACGAGGCCTATGAGGCCCAGTGCCAGCGCGAGGGTGTAGTTGATTTTGCTGAGCTGCTGTTGCGTTCCTTCGAGTTGTTGGGCGCCAACCCTGCGCTGCGGGAACACTACCAGGCTCGCTTCAAATACATTTTGGTGGATGAGTTTCAAGACACCAACAGCCTGCAATACAACTGGTTGAAACGCCTGGCTGGATCGCAAGGTTGCATCTTCGCAGTGGGCGACGATGATCAGTCCATTTACGCTTTTCGCGGCGCGCGCGTGGCCAATATGGTGCAGTTTGAAAATGATTTCAATGTACAAAATCGCATCAAACTGGAGCAAAACTACCGTTCGGTGGGCAATGTGCTGAAAGCCGCCAACGTGCTGATTGCGCACAACAAGGCTCGCTTGGGCAAAGAGTTGTGGACCGAAGCTGGCGAAGGTGAGGCAATTCGGGTGTATGAGGCCACCAGTGACCAGGATGAAGCAGCTTTCATTATTGACCGCATTAAAAAGCTGGTGCTTGAAGAAGGCTACGGTCGGTCGGACATTGCAATTCTGTACCGATCCAATGCCCAGTCGCGCGTTGTAGAACAGGCCTTGTTCAATGCGGGTATGCCTTACCGTGTGTATGGCGGTTTGCGGTTTTTTGAACGCGCAGAAATTAAGCATGCGCTGGCGTATTTGCGTTTGATGGACAACGCCGACGACGACAATTCCTTCTCACGTGTGGTGAACTTTCCTGCACGGGGAATTGGTGCGCGCAGCGTAGAGCAACTTCAGGACATTTCCACAGCACAGGGTACTTCGCTTTACCGCGCTATTCATCGCATGGAAGGCAGGGCGCAAGCAGGTTTGAAAAAATTTGCAGATTTGATCGAACGCATGCGGTTCGAGACTCGAGGTTTGAGCCTTGCCGATTTGGTCGACAAGGTGATCAATGAATCGGGTTTGGTGGCACATTTTCAAGCGGACAAAGATGGTGAAGACCCGTAGAAAACTTGAAAGAATTGGTGAACGCGGCTGCTTCGTTTGCGATTGCAGAAGGGTATTACCAAGATGCTGCAGCCACCATGGTGGATGAGGAAAAGTTGATCACGCCGCTGGCTGATTTTCTTTCCCATGCTTCGCTCGAGGCCGGTGACAATGCTGCGGCAGCGGGTCAAGAGGCCATTCAATTGATGACAGCGCATTCGGCCAAAGGGCTTGAATTCAAGTGTGTGTTCGTAACGGGGCTTGAAGAAGGGCTATTCCCGCACGAAAACAGTATCGGCAATTCCGTGGAGGGTGGCGATGGCACCAGCGTAGAGGCTGTGGAAGAGGAACGACGCTTGATGTATGTGGCCATTACCCGCGCACGAGAACAGCTGTTTTTAAGCCACGCGCAGCAGCGCATGTTGCACGGGCAAATTCGATATCACTTGCGCTCACGTTTTCTGGACGAATTGCCAGAGGAGGTGTTGAAATGGTTAACGCCCAAACGCGCGCACATTGCCAGCCAAGGCTGGGATGCACTCGATTCCAAAGTGTGGGGACAGAATAAAACGCTCAACGTGGGTTATAGCAACAAAGCCGCCAAGCGACCCTACGATATCGGCACGGGTGTGAATCATGCCAAGTTTGGTAGCGGTGTGGTGGTGGCTTACGAAGGTGAAGGTGACGATCAAAGAATTCAGATCAACTTTGGTCGCCAAGGCATGAAGTGGCTGATGCTGAGTTTGGCGAAGCTTGAGCGGAGTTGAACTTGAAGGGGCGACGCTGCTCTGTGTTGCCCAATCGGCGGCGGTGTTTCGATCGCCTCGCCTTCAAGAAAACCTGCCCGTTTGAATTCA
>JAHJCM010000250.1 GCA_018812945.1 Gammaproteobacteria bacterium
AGGACCCCTGCGTTAAACTTCAATAAGCTCAAAGTATAGGCCCGCCACGTAAAGACCTCAATAAGCGGTTTGCACAAGGCACTCTTTTTGTTCAACTTTATCGGATCACGCAATTCAATGGGTAACAGACTCAGTTCAATCACCACCCGCACTGGCGACGATGGCACGACAGGCCTGGCCGACGGCGCCGTTTGGCGAAAAACGACCTTCGCGTTCATGCCATGGGCGATGTCGATGAATTGAATAGCCACCTTGGTTTGATACTGACCGAAGCCCTGCCCGAGCGACTGGCCACCGAACTTACCCGCATTCAGCATGACCTGTTTGATTTGGGAGCCGCCCTTTGCATGCCAGGCTTTGATGTATTTCCTCCCCAGGCAGTGGCAAGACTGGAGGACCTCATCAAGGAATTCAATGAGCCCCTGCCTCGCCTGGAAGAATTTATTTTGCCCGGCGGCAGCAAAGCCTCGGCTTATACCCACGTGGCTCGCACCGTTTGCCGCAGAGCGGAACGTGTGTTGGTTGACCTGAATCAACAACAGAAGCTGCCCGAAGACCTGCTGCTGTACATGAACCGCCTTTCTGACTTTCTGTTTGTGGCTTCGCGCTGGATTCACCACAAAAAAGGCGTTCGCGATGTGCAATGGAAAAAAGGATTCAACCGCCCGCAAGAATAAACGGGCTTGAAAAATTGCGCAGACACTACTTGGACTCGACTTTGGCTGAGGCTGTTAAATCATTGTCGGCAGTGCCAGTTTCTTTGGGTGGATAGAAAAACTCTCCCGGACTTGTGAAAAACCGTTTGAAAATTCGCCCAGCCAAAGAGAGACTTTCCAGTTTACGAACACCACGCGCCCGCAAGGCAGTGAAAAATGCCAGGCTAAAACTGACCCCCAAGTTCACCATACCGATCAAAAATACACCCATTGCGGCAATCGCAACGTCTAATCCGCTCAGCATGAACTCCTGAGCCTGGAAACCATACGCCATATTGGCTGCTGAGAACGTAATGTGACGAATGTCGATGGGCAAACCCAGAATGAGCCCCACAAACCCGGCGGACCCCAACATGCAACCGAAAAAGAAATTACCTGCCAGAGCGCCGGTGTTTTTACTCAGGTAATCAGCCAGTTTGTTGGCACGAACAACGCCCAAGCGCTTGCGCAACCACGGTACTTTTCGAATTCTGTCTGGAATACGGTGATAAATCGACAGATTGTCGTAATAACCCGAAATCACACCCGCCAAAAAAAGGAAAATGCCCGCGATTGCCGCATGGGGCAAAGCAGCAGACAGCAAAGGATTCAACTCCAGCAACATTTTTTCGCCCTTTTCTACCTCAATTGGCGGCTCGCCAAGCAGGAAGGTAAGCCCCACAGCCACCACTGTGGCTGTTGCAAATGCAGGCAGCACGTTACCCCAAATTGCGATGAACTGGGTGCGCGCAACCTGGGTGATCAAATCGGCCACCCTGTCGGCCGAGCTTAATCGCCCATTTGCAGCATCAATGGCTGCAGCGATTCGCGCCGCTGTCATGGCAGGCTGCTTGGTGGCAATGGTGAAACCCAACAAATGAATGATCACAAAGCCAATGCCGTAATTCAGGCTGAAAAATACGGCCTCCCAGAATGGAGGCAGATGCCAGCTTGAAATGCCGGCCTTGAACAATGAAAGAAGCGCAATTATGACACCTGCTCCCATGGCGGCTCTGGCCATTTTCCAGTATTCCGAACGTGTTTCAGTGGCGTATTTTTCACCAGACTGGCTGGCATGTTCAGTAATTCGCAACGCCAGCTTGTCTGTCAAGCCACGCCACAAATCGGTAATTGAATGCTTGCGGTTTTCTTCTTTGGTCAAGGTGCAGAAAAACTGCACGCAGGTGCCTACCCGGTCTTCGGTGGGCAAGGCGCCAAGAAGTTGCAACAGCCGACGCATGCGGTTGATCGATTGTTCCAGCCGGATCAACTGCATACTCAAGGTGACCGAGATACCTTGCGCGCGCGCCTGGGCATAAGCTTTCTTGATTTGACCCTGGCACTGATCGAGCAATACATCCAGATGATCGCCCAAATCATGCAACGGCTCCATATTGCTCAGCTTCTCATGGGCCTGCCCAATCATATTGCGCAATTCAAGGTGCTGCTCAACGAAGGGGGAAGTGTGCCGCTCTGAAATACCGAGGCAGCGTACCACTTCAGAATCAATGCCAAGGGCAGCGATTCGCACCGCGAGCATTTCCATGGCCTCAAGCATTTCGTGCTGAATGCGCTTCCACAGAGGCATGGCGGGGTCTAGCCATTCCAGCACATGAAACAGACGAGTCCAGCTTGCCACACTGATCGACTCAAGCCACTCATGGTCATCCGGCTTGGTGAACATCAGGCTAAGCGATTCACGCACAGTTTTGTCTTCGACCGTGGCAGGCAACAGGCGCTGAAAGATCCTGTTTTTCATGGCCTGACCAAATGTTTCGTTGCCCAGAATACCGAGCTCGGCAAAGGTATACCTGTAACGTGACTCTTTCAGGAATTGTTCAAGATAGCCTTTGACCTGTACGCGCAGGTCATTGGACTGTTCAAGCGCCTCCACCAGCATGGAGAATCGCCGCTCGATTTCGAAGTCAGAGCCAGAAGCCCCTTCTCGAAACCATTCCATGAGGTGGCACAGGTGGGCAATGTCCGCCTCGTGCTCGGTGTCTGGACCCATCCCGTTCAGGATGGTCAGCAGCGCACCTCGAATATTGTAGTTTGGGTTCGTTGCCATATTCTGAATACCTAGTCCGAGGGCTAGTGTACCCGATGAATTGGCTATTTACTCCAACTGTCCTTCAGCGTAGTCGCACGGTTAAACACCGGGTTGTCCAAGGTATTGTCTTTCAGGTCGTGAACGAAATAACCATGACGTTCGAATTGGTAAACAGTTCCAGTGAAAGCGTCTTTCAAGCCAGCCTCCAAGTAAGCCTTCACCTCGGTCAGTGAATTCGGATTCAAGCTGTCCATGAAGTTCTTGCCTCCAGAGTCAGGGTGCTCTTCCGTAAACAGGCGATCGTAAAGACGCACAGTGGCAGGCAGGCAGTCCTCTGCATCCACCCAGTGAATATTGCCTTTCACCTTGTAGGCATCCGCTCCCGGCGTGCCCGATTTGCTGTCCAGAAACACCTGGGCATGCACGGCGATTACCTTGCCGTTTTCATCTTTGTCGCAGCCCGTGCATTCAATCACATAGCCATAGCGCAGGCGTACTTTGTTGCCCGGGAACAGGCGGAAAAACTTTTTCTCGGGGTTTTCCTGAAAATCCTCTGCTTCAATCCAAAGGCGCTTGCCGATGGTGAACTGGCGTACGCCCCACTCGGGGTGGTGCGGATGAACAGGCGCGGTGCACATGTCGGCCCAATCGTCTTCCACGTTGTCCAGGATCAATGGAATTGGGTCGAGCACTGCAACCGCACGGTGGGCAATCGGGTCAAGCGTATCGCGTAAAGCGCCTTCCAGCACCGAATAGTCGATCCAGGAATCCGATTTGGACACGCCAATGCGGGCACAAAACAACTGAATGGCCTCAGGTGTGTAGCCGCGACGGCGCAAACCGACAATGGTCGGCATGCGCGGGTCGTCCCAACCACTCAGTTTGTTTTCCAGAACCAATTGTTGCAATTTGCGCTTGCTGGTCACCACATAGCTCAAATTCAATCTTGCGAATTCAATCTGCTTGGGCAAGGGGTGGCTTAGAAGGGGCTTTAACACACTGCCATCCGCCGTTTTGTGTTCGGAAGCAAGGTTGTCCAGAAGCCAGTCGTAGAACGGGCGCTGGTCTTCGAATTCAAGCGTACAAAATGAATGGGTTATGCGTTCCAGCGCGTCTTCGATGGGATGCGCAAATGTGTACATGGGGTAAATGCACCAGTCATCCGCAGTGCGGTGGTGAAATGCCCGGCGAATGCGGTAAATGGCCGGGTCGCGCATGTTCATGTTGGGGCTGGCCATGTCAATTTTGGCACGCAGCACAGCAGCGCCATCAGGTAGTTCGCCTGCGCGCATGGCGCGAAAACGGGCCAGGCTCTCAGCGGCTGGGCGATTGCGAAATGGGGAATCCATGCCCGCTTGGGTCAAGGTGCCGCGATTGGCGCGCATGTCGTCGGCATTCTGCTCATCAACATAAGCCAAACCTGCCTGAATCAAAAACTCCGCGGCTTGGTACATAAAGTCGAAATAATCGCTGGCGTAATACAGGTTGTCGTCACCGAAGTTTTCCCAGCGAAAGCCAAGCCAATGTACGGCATCCAGAATGGAATCCGCGAATTCCTCGCTTTCTTTCTCGGGGTTGGTGTCATCAAAGCGCATGTGGCACGCGCCACCGTATTCTTTGGCCAAGCCGAAATTCACACAAATGGCCTTGGCATGGCCCACATGCAAGTAGCCATTCGGCTCGGGCGGAAAACGCAGGCGAATGGTTGCAGGGTCGGCAGGGGCGCCGTCGTGCACATCGGCCCCACCGGGTTTGCCGGCCCACGGGCGTACCTGATACTCGGGCTTTTTCAAGTCCGCATCAATGATGTTGCGAAGGAAATTCGAGGCGGGGGCGTTGTCGGCCCCGGCATGGGTATTTTTGTTTGCAGAATCAGACATCAGCACATCCTGTTGGCGAATGCGCTGATGTTAGCAAAAACAAGCCTTAGGCAACGGCCAAGGCCTCGCCCTTCTTGGAAGAAATTCCAGTAAATGCGAAATCCAGTTCAGGCTGCTTGCCATTCATGATGGACGCGATTGATCGGCCCGAACCACAAGAATGGGTCCAACCCAAAGTGCCATGGCCTGTGTTCAGGTACAGGTTTGAAATTTTGGACACACCAATGTAGGGCACGTTCGAAGGGGTCGCGGGGCGCAAACCAGTCCAGTACACAGCCTGCTCTGGGTCGGCCATGCCGGGGAACAGCTCCATGACGCGGCGGGTAATCGCCTGGCAACGCACGTGGTTCAGGTTGGTGCTGTAACCGTTCAGTTCAGCTGTACCAGCAATTCGCAGCTTGTCACCCAGGCGGCTAAACACCAGTTTGTATTCATCATCGGTCAAACTGACTTGTGGGGCCTTGCTGGCATCGTCAATCTGCAAAGTAGCCGAGTAACCCTTGGCTGGGTAAATCAGCAGGTCCACGCCTAGGTCTTTTACCAGCATTGGGCTGTAGCTGCCCATGCACAGCAGGTACTTGTCAGCTTTCAGCACTTGTACCTGGCCATCCGCGCCACGCACACGCACACCGCTAATCTGGCCACCCTCGGTATCCAGGCCCAGAATGGCGGTGTCGTACTTGAATTCAACGCCTTTTTCCGCGCACAGCTTCGACAGGTTTTGTGTAAACACATGTGCATCGCCGCTTTCATCTGCTTCGGTGTAGGTGGCACCGGCAATTTTATCTTTCACAGAGGCCAAGGCCGGTTCAAGGCGAACCGCTTCTTCAGCGCTGATTACTTTTCGGTCGCAACCAAACTCGCGCATGATCTCGGCGGGCTCCAGTGCATCGTCAAATTCTTGCTGGTTGGTGTAGAAGTGCAAAATGCCTTTGGTGAGGCAGTTGTACTGAATACCGGTCTCGGCACGCAGTTCTTGCAGGGTGCTGCGGCTGAATGTGCCCAGGTTCACCATTTGAATGATGTTGTGGCGTGTGCGCTCGGGGGTGCATTCACGCAAAAACTGCATGCCCCAGCGCCACTGGCGGGCATCGGCGCGCAAACGGAACAGCAGGGGGGCGTCTTCCTTCATCAACCACTTCAGCACTTTCTTGGGTGCGCCTGGGTTGGCCCAGGGTTCAGCATGAGATACGGAAATTTGGCCACCATTGGCAAAGGAAGTTTCCATGCCTGCAGCAGGCTGACGGTCTACTACGGTGACGTCGAAACCTTCTTTTTTCAAAAACCAGGCGGAAGTAATGCCGGTAACACCAGCACCGAGAACAATAGCTTTCATGAGGAACAGGCTCCACAAACAGTAAAAAGGGCTTTCGGCAAACCATTTGCCTTGTAGCCCCTCTCTGTCCGTTTGCCTGAAAGATTCACAACGGGTTGCGTTGCTTGCCTCTTCGGCGGCTGTACTTACGCAGCGATTGGCCGTGCACAGCGCTCTCCAGATTTGAATTCTTGAACCTGTACTGAAGCCTGAGCGTTCATGGGGATTGCGCCTTCGGCGGACCAGAACACGTACGTACCAGCCACTCTCCAGATTCAGCCTTTAATTGTACTACTGCGAATCTGGAGAAGCCAGTCTAAATTACTTCTTCAATGAATCACGAATTTCACGAAGCAACAGAATATCTTCAGGAGTGGGCGCTGGCGCAGCTGGTGCGGCCTCCTCTTCCTTCGCAAGCGACGCGGTCAGTTTGCCAACTTGGCGAACCATCATGAAAATAATGAAGGCCAGAATGATGAAATTGATCAACACTGAAATGAAGCTGCCATAAGCCAGCACTGGAACACCAGCAGCCTTCACTGCGGCAAGCGTTGGCTCAACGTCGACAGGAATCTCCGCCAGTGGCAAATAAAGGTTAGAAAAATCCAACTTTCCAAAAATACGACCCACAATCGGCATGATCACATCGTCAACCAGACTTTTCACGATACCGCTGAACGCGCCACCGATAATCACCGCCACCGCCAGATCAACCACATTGCCTTTTACTGCAAACGCCTTGAAGTCTTTGAGCAAACTCACGCTGCCTCCTGAGAAATGTATACCAATGTAAAAGTCGAATACCCGCGCAGATTATCGCTGTGGAATCCTTTCAGGGCAATACGGCGAGTGCCCGGTGGTGATAAAATCGCACCTCTTTGATTCAACAAAAGAAAGTGAGCCATGGCAGGACACAGTAAATGGGCCAACATTCAGCACCGCAAAAACCGGCAGGATGAAAAACGCGGCAAGGTATGGACGAAAATTATTCGTGAAGTCAGCGTGGCAGCCCGAGTAGGCGGTGGCGATGTGGCCACGAACCCACGCTTGCGTTTGGCCATGGAAAAGGCCGCTGCGGCCAACATGCCCAAAGACAACGTGCAACGCGCGATTGCCAAAGCCACCGGTGAGGCCGAGGGTGTGAATTACGAAGAAATTCGCTATGAAGGCTATGGTGTGGGTGGCGCAGCCGTAATCATCGACTGCATGACAGACAACAAAGTGCGCACCGTGGCTGAAGTTCGCCATGCACTGACCAAGCACGGCGGCAATTTGGGCACAGACGGTTCTGTTTCTTTCATGTTCAAGCATTGCGGTCAGTTTATTTTTGCCCCTGGCCACAGCGAAGATGCAATTATGGAAGTGGCGTTGGAGAATGGGGCCGATGATGTTGTGACTTCTGACGATGGCGTGATCGAGGTGACTTGCCCTGTACCCGAATTTCATACCCTGAAAACAGCGTTTGAAGCTGCGAACATGAAATTCGAAAACGCGGAACTAACCATGAAGCCAGCCAGTGAGACCGAACTGGAAGGTGACGATGCCATTCGCATGCAGAAAATTATTGACATGCTGGAAGACCTGGACGACGTGCAACAGGTTTACACCAACGTGATCATCAACGAATAAAAAGTACGGAGCACTGTAAACATGAAAATTTTGCTGATTGGATCAGGCGGCCGCGAACATGCCATGGCATGGCGTATTTGCCAAACCCCAGGTGTAACGAAAGTGTTCGTGGCACCGGGCAATGGCGGCACCGCCCTGGAAACCAAAATGGAAAATGTGCCAATCAGCGACCTGACCGAACTGGCCGATTTTGCAGCCAAAGAACAAGTGCACCTGACCGTGGTTGGTCCGGAAGCCCCATTGGCTGCAGGGGTGGTTGACCTGTTCCGCCAGCGCGGCTTGCGTATTTTTGGTCCAGCCAAACTGGCTGCCCAACTGGAAAGCTCGAAGGACTACGCCAAGGCTTTCATGAAGCGGCACAAAATCCCCACCGCCGAATACGAAACCTTTACCGATGCGGCCAAAGCACACGATTATGTGAACGCCAAGGGTGCCCCCATCGTGATCAAGGCCGACGGGCTGGCTGCTGGCAAGGGCGTGGTCGTGGCCATGACCCTTGAAGAAGCACACCAGGCCATCGATGACATGTTGCTGGGCAACAGCATGGGCAGCGCGGGTTCGCGTGTGGTGGTTGAAGAATTTCTGGAAGGCGAAGAGGCCAGTTTTATCGTGATGGTCGATGGTGTAAACGCATTGGCCATGGCCAGCAGCCAGGACCACAAACGCCTGCTGGATGG
>JAHJCM010000251.1 GCA_018812945.1 Gammaproteobacteria bacterium
GGGCATAATCTCGCTTCTTCACAGCGGCTGTAGCTCAGTTGGATAGAGTACTTGGCTACGAACCAAGGGGTCGTGGGTTCGAATCCTGCCAGCCGCACCAAATTAAAAAAACCCTCGCTCAAAAGGCGAGGGTTTTTTGTTATTCAAGCTCTAAAAAAACAAATGTTCTCAATACCCGTCATCGTTGTTGCCATTTTCTTTATCGGCGCAGGCATTCTGCATTTTGTGCTGCTGGATTTTTTCTCCAGTATCGTGCCTCCGTATTTCACCAATCCGGAAGCACTCGTCAAAATCAGCGGTGTTTTCGAAATTCTGGGTGGCATTGGCATTCTGATTGAACGCACCCGCCAGTGGGCGGCGTATGGGCTGATTGCGCTTTGTGTGGCTGTGTTGCCCGCCAACATTCACATGGCCATGAACCCGGATCAATTTCCCGATATTCCCGTGGTTCTCCTGTATTTGCGCTTGCCCTTGCAAGCTTTGGTGATCTGGGTCATCTGGAAGGCCGGTCAAAGTAGGCACTTCCAAAAATAGAATAACGATTACAGTTCTCTGCGGTACACTTTAAAAAAAATACAACGCAGAGGAGATGAAAACAATGTTGAAGCCAGGCCTGATGATGAAGCCGGAAATGCTGCTTTCTTCAATTTTGGTGCATGCCGAACGTTTTTACGGCTGGCAAGAAGTGGTGAGCCGCAGGGTTGAAGGTGACCTGCACCGAATCACCTTCAAGGCCATGGCAGCACGTGCCAGGCAACTTGCCAATGCCTTGCATGCCTTGAATATTCAGCAAGGCGAGAACATTGCCACGATTGCGTGGAACAGTCATCGCCACATCGAAGTTTATTATGCCGTGGCGGGCATGGGGGCGATTACCCACACCTTGAACCCCAGATACACGCCTCAGCAGTTGATTTACATCATCAACCACGCGAAAGACTCCACCATCTTTTTCGACCTCACCTTTGCGCCCCTGATCAAGGCGATCGCTCCACATTGCCCCAGCGTTAAAAACTGGATTTTGTTGATTGATGAAAACAAAATGCCTGCAGAACCCCCAGTGGCTGGTTTGTTGAATTACGAAACTTTGCTCAAGGCGCAAAACGATGACTATGTGTGGCCCGAATTTGATGAAAATTCAGCCTGCACCCTGTGTTACACCTCCGGCACAACAGGCAACCCAAAAGGCATTCTGTATTCGCACCGGTCCACCATGTTGCACGCCATGATGTCCAATTGCGCGGATGCAATTGCGTTGACCCGAAAAGACACTTTGCTGCCCGTTGTGCCCATGTTCCATGTGAATGCTTGGGGCTTGCCCTATGCCGCGTTGATGACCGGCTGCAAACTGGTCATGCCTGGTCCGCAACTGGATGGCCCTTCTGTTTACAGTTTGCTGGAAAGCGAGAAGGTAACCGTGGCCGCGGGCGTACCGACTATTTGGCTGGGTTTGATCAATCACATGAAGCAAAACGGGCTCACGTTCAGTACCTTGAAACGCTCGCTGGTGGGTGGCTCGGCCGTGCCCGTCAGTTTGATCAAAGAATTTGACGAAATGGGCGTGGAACTGATGCAAGGTTGGGGCAGCACAGAAATGTCACCCTTGGGCACTGTTTCCAAACTGAGCGGTGATGAGCGCACTTTGCCCAAACAAGAGCAATACGAGATTGTGGCCAAGCAAGGGCGCACCATTTTTGGCGTGGACATGAAATTGCTCGCTGAGGACGGCACCGAGCTGCCTTGGGATTTTGAGCAAAGCGGCGAGTTGCATGTGCGTGGCCACTGGGTATTGCAGGAGTACTACGGTGGTGATGGCGCAAAAGCCTTCAGCCACGATGCCACGGGCAAGCGTTGGTTTGCCACCGGGGATGTAGCCCGCATGGCGCCGGACGGCTTGATGCAAATTACTGATCGCACCAAAGACGTGATCAAGTCGGGTGGTGAGTGGATCAGTTCAATTGATCTGGAAAACATAGCCATGTCTCACCCGGCGGTGCTTCAGTCTGCAGTGATCGCCGTTCCCCATGAAAAGTGGAACGAGCGCCCCCTGCTGATTGTGGTGAAGCGGCCTGGTGCTGAAGTCAGCAAACAAGACATTCTGAATTTCTATGAAGGCCGTATTACCAAAATGCACATTCCCGACGATGTTGAGTTTGTAGACGCCATGCCGATTGGTGCAACAGGCAAGGTGCAGAAGTCAGAACTTCGTGAAAAGTTCAAAGGTCTGACATTCCGGTCAGTCTGAATTACCTCGACGCCTTGGGTCCCCACAATTCCTCAAGGCGTTTGTCCCGACCACAGCCGTTGCGGTAATAGCCGTAGCGAATAGGATTTTTAATGTAGTAGTCCTGGTGGTATTCCTCAGCGGGATAAAATTTCACCACCGGTGCAACTTCCGTGTAAATGGTTTTGAATTTTCCAGTGGCCTGTAGTTTGGCTTTGCTGGCTTCAGCCACTTTCTTCTGTTCCTCATTCAGGTAATAAAATCCGCTTCGGTATTGGGTACCACTGTCGCAAAACTGGCGATTTTTCACGGTGGGGTCGATGGTTTTCCAGAAGTACTCTACCAACTGGCTGTAGCTTACTTTGGTGTCGTCGTAAGTCACCTCAACCACCTCGGTGTGGTCCGTGCGGCCGGCACTTACTACCTTGTAATCCGGGTCTTTGTATTGCCCACCGGCGTAGCCTGAAATTGTTTTCAACACGCCAGGTACTTTGTCAAAGTCTGCTTCGGTGCACCAAAAGCAGCCCCCGCCAAACACCGCGGTTTTTGTTTCAGCCTGTGCGCCTGTCGCAGCAAGCAAGCCCAAGGCTACGGCCAAGGTTGTTTTTAGTTTCATATATGTCATTTTTTTACGCCTTGCGCACTGCGGGTAATGTTTGACCTTCGGGAACGAAAGCCAATGCCAGGCCGTTGTTGCAATATCGCTTGCCGGTCGGGGCAGGGCCGTCGTCAAACACATGGCCCTGGTGGCCGCCACAATTGCTGCAGTGGTATTCGGTGCGCGGCAAAATCAATTTGTAATCGGTTTTGGTATTCAGTGCGCCTTTGTTGGCATCAAAAAAACTGGGCCAGCCTGTTCCACTGTCGTATTTATACTGGGAGGGAAACAGAGGCAAATTGCATGCTGCGCACACATAGGTGCCTTTGCGTTTTTCGTCGTTCAAGGGGCTGGAGAATGGGCGTTCAGTGGCCTCTTTGAACAACACGTTGTACTGGTCTTTCTTGATGATTTTCAGCCATTCGGCTTCTGTTTTGTTCAGTTTGTTCATGCTGGCAATTGCACTCATGGGTTTTGTGATCATCAGTCCTGCGCCGAATGCGGCAAGTCCTGTTAACAGGGTACGACGTTGCATGCTTGTGTTTCCTTTTTTCAATCACTCAATCAATATTCAACTGCATTGGCTCAAAGCCCTTGGTGCATTCAATGCTTGAAGAACGGTATTGGATTCATTGTTCTCAACAATAACGCCCAGTCCTACATTACTCTGGTTCCAGTCGCTTGGCAGCGTGTGCCTGAACACCTGTATTCTGGATCCGGGGGATACCTTTTTCGCATCGCTCAAGTGTCGAACCACCCGATCATGCTTCAATAACTCTCCCCGATTTTCTCCCGTTTTCACTTGTTGGCTTAAACCGTCTTCGTAGAAGGCCACGTATACGCGTCCACCGGAATAGCGCTCATCCAGCCATTCGGTTTTTACCTGAACTTCGACCTGATTGGCGGCCTTTCGTTCAAGCGAAACTTGCAGGCCCACGGGGGCTTTGTCTTGTTGCATCGCGGACAATCTCTGAGGAATAAGCCCAGCCTGGCCCCACCGCCGAACTTCCCGGTTCGAGAATACATACTGCGGTGTGTAAATTTGACTTACATTTCCAGCCCGTTTGTGGGCGTATTGCCGATCGGTGAATTGCTTTTTGGAGTAGGGATCTTCCCAGCCAATGTAATTCCAGTAATCCACATGAAATGAAAGCGCCAGAATACTGCTTGATCGCTCCGGTGTAGTGAGTTGGCTGCTTAACCATCGGTCTGCAGGCGGACAGCTGCTACAGCCTTCTGAGGTGTAAAGCTCGGCGACAATCATTCGCTCAGCAGGGCTGGTCCAATTGCAGTTAACTTGCTGGCCCCAAACAGGTGCAGAGCCAAGGCCTAGTAGAGCCAAGCCACCGGTTCCTGCCATGTACTTCAAGCAATTTGTCATACAACCCTCCGCCTGCTGCGTTCTGTTCAGGAGGGTATTCGCCGGATTTCACCGAAAGGTTACATCGCGACTCCTAGCAAATTCTGCGATTGTTAACAACTGTGGCATGTCCTGTGTCTACTCGGTGTAAGTGACCCATGGGTAATTTACTTACCCTGTTAGAGTTAACCAGCCTCGACAAACCAAGTGTTGAGGCGAGTTTCATAAAAACAGGAGAATGGGATGAAATTAAAAGCCTTGCTTGCGTCAGCTCTGCTGACCACTACCTTTGCCGTACACGCTCAATACAAACCCGTGGTGCAGTTCATTGCTACGGGGGGCACCATTGCCATGAAAATTGATCCAGTGAAAAACGCGCCCGTGCCAGCCATTTCAGGCGAAGACCTTTTGGCCACCGTGCCGGATGTGGGCAAGTACGCCAACATTCAGGTCAAGAGTTTGTCGAACGTGCCCTCCGATTACATGGATCCTCCACGTTGGGTGCAATTGACCAAAGAGGTAAATGCGGCGTTGGCCCGCCCTGAGGTGGCCGGTGTCATTGTTTCTCATGGTACCGATACATTAGAGGAAACCGCGTTTTGGCTGGACCTCACCGTTCGTTCGGAAAAGCCGGTGGTGTTGATCGGAGCACAGCGAAATGCGTCGTCTTCTGATTTTGACGGTCCTCGCAATTTGCTGAATGCAGTGCGCATCGCCGTGGATGCACAGTCCAAAAACAAGGGCGTAATGCTGGCCATGAACAACCAGATCAATGCTGCGCGTTACGTGACCAAAACCCACACTCAGAATGTTGAAACCTTCCAAAGCGGTGCGTTTGGTCTGATTGGTGAGGTTTACCCCGACCGTGTCATGTACGCGACCACGCCGTTGCGTCGCCAAACATTCCAGTTGGTAGATGGTCCCATGCCTGAAGTGGAAATTGTCGCCATGTATGGCGGTGCCACAGGCGCTGCTTTGCGCAATGCGGTAGACCGTGGTGTAAAGGGCATTGTGGTTCAGGCGCTGGGCATGGGTAATATGAATGTGCCCATGTTTGAAGCCGTTCAATATGCTTTGTCGAAAAACGTTCCCGTGGTGATCTCTACCCGAGTGCATCAAGGCCGCGTGATGGCGAACTACGGTTTTGTGGGCGGTGGTAAAACCACATTTGACGCGGGTGCAATTATGGCCGACGACTTGTCGCCTCAAAAAGCACGTATTTTGCTGATGCTGGCGATGCAATCGGGCATTAACAAAAAGGCTGACTTGCAGCCCTTGTTTGACCGATAAGTTGTACCAATCTGTTCAGGCGATGTGAGCCACTGGAAATGTCATCTGAAACTGGGTGATTTCCAGTGCGGTCACCACATCGCCAATGTCCATATCAGGAAAGGCATTGCCCAGGTTTTGCAATACATGCACGTTGGCAAACCGGGCTTTGCCTTTCGCACTTGGGCTGTATAAAAATTCCTGCCCTTGCCAGCGTTGGCCCAAGGTTTTCATGAAACCTGGTACTAAACCTGTGTTGATCGGAAAGGAAAAACCCTTGCCCCGATAAGCCAGGTCAAATTGAGGCACGCCATCTTGATGCAGGCTGATTTCCTGCAGATTTTCCGGGCCCTGTGCAACATCGAAGTTGCACAGGTTTTTCGGAATGCCCCAATTGATTCGACCATTTTTCACACTGCTTGCACTGCTCACCACAATGTTGCTGATGGTCAGTAGGCGTTTGCTCCCCAGCTTTTTGCTGAATTGCGCCGTGCCAGGAATGTACAGGAGCTCTTTGTAAGGGCCTGCATTGGAGTGCGTGTAGTCCACATACATCAATACGCTGACCGGACACTTCAAGGTGTCGCGAATGTCCAGTGGAATGCGGGTGTCAGCCATCAGCTTTTCAGCTTTGCTGCGCATGACCACAATCAGTCCTTTTCCGGTGAGTGTCCAAGGCGCAGGCACTTCTTCAAGGCCTGCGAACTCGTCAATGGTTGGATCAATTGAATTCAAGCTTTAGCCCATCTTGAAAATATTCATCTTGTGCCCGTCGGGTGTGCGGAAGTAAGCGGCATAAAAGCCAGGCATGCGTTCGCCGGGTGCACCTTCGCAGGTACAGCCCAGTGTTTTTGCATGTTCATAAAACGCGTCAACCTGGGCACGGTCCTTGGCGGTCAGTGCCACCATGGTGCCATTGCCTACGGTGGCCGCCTGGCCGTTGGCAGGCTTTAGCAATCCAATAAAGGGACTTGCCATGCTGGTGCCCCAAAAAATGCCATGTGGCAGTTCCAGAATTCGTTTCGCACCGAGGGGGGCAAACAACTTGTCGAAATATTCTCCGCTTTTGGGCAGGTCGTTGGTGCCTAAGGTAATGTATCCAATCATCGTACTTCTCCGTGGATTCTCTGTTTTTAAGTGTTCAGGTTTTTGCTGGCAGGAATTGCCCGTAACCCATTTCTTTGCCGAGCTCGGGCACAACGGCCTCGTTCTCAACTGCTATCTTGCCATTAATTAACACGTGTTTGACAACACCGGGGTTGCGGTTTACCAAACGTTGCAAGCCGAAGTTTTCCATGTCTCCCCAAGTGACCTGTTCCAGATTCTGACGTAGTGCATCCGGGTTTAACACCACCAAATCTGCGCGGTCACCGATGCGAATTTTTCCGGCTTCAATGCCCAGCCAATCGGCTTGTTCACCAGTCAATCGCCACACCGCATGTTCCATGCTCATGATGGGTTCGTCCTCCTCAATGGCTTCTTTCACCAGTTTCAGGAAGCGCAGGGGCAGGTTGTAAAAGGCCATGTTGCGAATGTGCGCACCCGCATCACTGAAGGTGATCAAGGTGTGTTTGTCTTGCACCAGTTCGCGGATTACTTCGCGCTTGTGGTTGCCCACCGTGGTGTACCAACGCAACTGGCGACCAAACTGCACCACCAAATCGAGGAACAAATCCACCACATGCACTTTGCGGGCGCGGGCCACTTCGTCAAAGTTCTTGCCTACCAAATTGGCGTCGGGGCATTCAAGAATAATCGCATCACCGAAATCACGCTGCCATACGCGCGGGCTTAGTTTTTGCCCGTAAAACTTGCGGAATTGGCGGCGGTAATCTTCATTTTGCAGCAGGCTGTTGCGCTCTACCTGGGTTCGCAGGTCCAGTGCCATTTCACCTGCGCCAAATTCTTCAAAAAACACCACATCAATGCCATCGGCGTACACGGTGAAAGGGGTGGGCAATAGTTGCCAGCGGAAAGCCCCGCCAAGCCAGTTCACCACTCGGCTTGAAATTTGTGCCATGGGGCGAACAGTTTTGTTGCCTTTTAAATCAATCAGCGCAATTAGCGTGGTTTTTAGTGGTTTGCGAATCCAGCCCAAGGTTTCAACAAGGTACTCAAAAATTTGCAGCGGGTTGGCTGCGTTGGGAGCACCCTGGTGCACGCGGCGGTATTTGCGCAAAATTTTATTCAGGCGGCGAAGTTCACCCCAGCGTGCATAGGTACTTGGCAGGCTTTTCGACCAGGCGCGATCACCATCAATTTTGTCCCACTTCAGGCACATGGTCGAAAGACCCAAAAACCCGGCTTCCATAGCCTCAGTCAGCGTGGCTTCCATTTGCTGCATTTGCGCTTCAGTGGGCTTGATTTTGCGGTCAGTCGAATCCAACAAACCCATGGTGCCCACACGCAAATCGCTGTGGCCCAGAAATGAAATCAGGTTGGGTCCCAAAGGTTGTTTTTGCACAAACTCAACCCATTCGCGAGGTGTATTCCATGTCTTTCTTTCTTGAAGAATGGGCAAGACCTTTTCACGCGGCACGGTTTCCACACGAGTGAAAATGTCGGAGGCATCTTCGGCTTCGCTGCAAATCATGCTGAGCGAGCAACTGCCCACCAGTGCCGTGGTGACACCGTGGCGAACCGATTCAGACAGGCTGGGTGCAACGATCATTTCTGCATCGTAGTGGGTGTGGGTATCCAGAAAGCCAGGGGTAATCCAGTGGCCGAAGGCATCAATCACTTTGGGCGTGCCTTGGTATTGCAATGGCGTTTCACTGACTGCTGCGATACGCCCGTTTTTAATGCCAATGTCGCGAAGGGCCGATGGGCCCCCAGTGCCATCGAAATAGCGTCCACCTGTGATGACTACGTCGAAGGTCGAGGCTGTCATGTTTGTCTCCAATTCTCATTTTTTTCAAATGTAACAAGAAATCTTGTCGAATTGGAAAAAAACTTTCATCGTCGGTCGTAAATCACCTCTTTGCTGCCCGTAGGAAGGCTGATGAAATCACCATCTTCCCCGATGCGGAAAGATCCTTTGAACATATCGGGTGCCTTGCCCAGAAATATTTCCCGCAAGGGTGGTAGTGGCAAGGGTGGCACAATGTGGCTTAACACCACATGTTTAACTTCGGCCTCCTGCGCCAATACGGCCACATCCAGTGGGGTGGCGTGGTAATTGGGAATATCCGAGAAAATTTTGGCCAATTTGCTTCGATTGTTCTTGATGGCGGTCTCTTGCAAGCGGGCCACCAATTCGGGGTTCAGTGCTTCGTGCACCAACAAGTCGGCATTGCGGGCTGCGTCTTTCACTTGTGCATCGCTGGTGGTGTCACCACTTAGCACCACGGTTCGGCCTTTGTAAGTGATTCGATAACCTACCGCCGGGTTGATGGGCTGGTGATTCACTGCAAAAGCGTCTATTTGTAAATCGGGCAGTTGCAGTACGGTGGTGTAGATTCCTTTTTGCACCGTGAATTCATTCACATCGGCACCCGCCAGTTCGGGCGGCATGGTTGCCTCGCCATGGTGCGCTGTGCGGTAAGTGGTGTCTTGTTGGTAAGCCGTTTCAAAACCCTTCATCACTTTTTCAATTCCACTGGGGCCATGCACGGTTAATTTTTGCCCAGCGGTGTGTTGTGCCCAACGGGTCATGAGTACTTCGCCAAGACCATCAATGTGGTCCGAGTGAAAATGCGTAATAAACACGCCCTTGAGTTGACCTGTTGAAAATCCCATGGTGGAAATCTGTTTTGCGGCTGCGCTGCCTGCATCGAATAAAAACATGTTTTTGCCCGCGATGACCAAAGTGCAGGGCGCTGCCCGATCTGGGTCGGGAAAGGGGGAACCTGTTCCACACAGCCCAACATGCAAGCCGTCGCTGAGCGCAGCGATTGGGTCTTGCATGCGTTTGCTGGCCACTTTCTCGATTATGGCCAAGGTGATCTCGTGGCGCTGAACGTAAGCCACAGCGGCACCCGTGGCGATTAGAGTGACAGCGCCAATCATCAGTTTCTTGACCATGGTTGTTCCTGTTTATTGTTTGTTGTTTATTGCCTGTTTCGGGCTTTCTACCCAAATCGGTGAGCTCCACGCGCGTTCCTGCTGGGTAATGAAACGGAAGTCTCCTCGGAAATTTCCAGGTTCACCTTCAATGCGACAACAACCTTCAAACCCTGCAAAACCACTTTGTGCGGAAAACAGGCCATTGCCAGGTTGTAGCGCCTCGCATTGCACGCCTTTTGCTGTACACATTTTTGTCGTCCAGCGGCAGGAGTTGTTCTCAAGTGCGCGTGCATAGTAGCTGGCACCTGTGCTGGCCTGGTATTGCGTGTCATGAAACACCGCACACATTTGTTCCGGGCCTTGTTGCTGAATGCTGCAATCGGAATTGGGCTGCGGCGCGTTGGCATTCTCAGCCAGTTTCAATACCTGCTGTTTCAAATCGCCTTTTGAGTCGGCCCAGGTTTTGATCAGCTCAAGCCGTTGCAGGGGTACACCGGCTTCTTCGCCGCCCGGGTCTTGAATGGCGTAGGCCACAATGTAGGGGCCCTTGTTTTTTACTTCCAGTGTGCCACCCATGGGTACACCTTCCACCAAACCTTCTTCGATCGGGCTGGCACCTGCGGCCAATTGTTCGCAAATATTGCTGGGGAAGGGCTTGCTAGATGCCAAGGTGCGAATGCGCATGCGCGAGCCCGAGGTGGCAAAAGTTTCTCTGCGTTTAAGGGCTGCGAAAATTTCCTTTCGTGTGTTTTCTCGCGCCCACACGCCCGCCAGTCCGCCCGGTGTGAAATTGGATGCCACCGGGTTGAATACCCGTTCTTCGCAGTTATTCGGGTCTGCGGCCGATTCGGTGCTAAATGGCAATTTGAAGCCGGTGATGGAGTCGGTGGGCAATGGCCGCTGCTTGCATTCCCAGTTGCCCAAGGCCTCATGGGGTTCATCATCCAGCACACCGCCATGGCCCGAGTTTTTCGAAAATTTGGTTTTGTCGGTGTTGCCTGCGATGCCGTTGTGCGTATCGCTTGAGCCAATAAAACCATATTGATAAGGGTTCACCCCCAGCTTGCGTGCAATCGCACTGCCTTCCGGCAACACGTTACGGGCGTAATCCAGTGGGGATGTACAATCGGCCGGGGTTGAGCCGCCAATGTCGCTGCCCGTGCATTCGCTGGCAGCGTGAATGCTTTTGCCAGTGCCTTGTAGCCGGTTGACCTGGCAAAACAGTGGGTCGTTGGCAGTGCCCTTGCATACTTTGGCGCATTCTGCAGGGTCGTCTGAATTGCCTTTGCAGAGTGTTTTCCATTCTTCAAATCCGCAACCCGATTCCTCGCCGCCAGTCAGTCCTTTGTTAAACCCGGTGATGCATTCGCTGGCCCCCTTGTGCTGAACAATCTCGAACAAACGGTCAAGGGTGTTGCGCAACGTGGCATCAGCCAACGTCAGTGTGCTGTTGTTTCTGGCCAATGGCAGGCCAGTATCCGCCTGGCGTGCACGGGCAAAGCGCCCATCGCTTTGGTTGGTACTGTGGGGAATGGTTACCACATCGCAGCCCTCTACCTCGAGGCATTCGGTTTTCAATCGATCAAACAAGCCCCATTCGTCGTTGGTGTTGTCGGTGGTGGGAATGGGTGGAATTGAACTGATCACATCGGCAGGTACTTTGGTGCCTTCGAAAATGACATTTCGATGCAGTACCTGGCCGCCTTTGTTGGATGAGAATTCATAACCATTGAAGGTGGTGAATTTGCAGGGCTGGTTTTCGGCATTCGCGATAGCCTGTATTTCTTCCCAGGTTCGTGTGCTGGGCACGCGGCTGCCTGCACTGGTGACCAGTTGCAGGTACAAAGGCACATTGCCGGTGATGAACACTGAGACGTTGTCACGAATCACTTGCCCCAAGGCACTGCAAGCGGGGTTGGTGCCTGCTGGAACATTGCCCTGAAGCTCGCAAATATTGACAAAGGTGCCCAGTTGTTCGGCATGTTCGGTGACGGCTGCAAAATCAAGTGGCCGGCCAATATTGATTTGCCGCATGGGCGTATCCGGGTCTTCGCCGGATGGTAAAAATGCATTTTCACCTTTGGCAAATTGGTATGCTTCTCGAGGCCCATTGATTGAATTGAAGAAGTAGGCGTCAAACGACAGTTTGGTGTGAATGTGCAAATCACCAAAAAAAGCCTGCTTCCTGACGCTGCTGCCCACACATTCCACATCTTCCGGGCGCTCTGCGGGGCTTACCGTAGTGGGCATATCTGTTTGGGCCACATTGGTGTCGCCGGAGTTCAGGCAGCCCGAAAGGCTCAGTGCGAGAAGGGCGGGGATCAACAGGTGCGCTGGCAATAATCTGCGCACAACGGTGCAGTGTTTATACATAGCTGTGAATCCTTTCAAGCGTCCAGTACAGAGCCGCACCGCCAATACACAGCGTAAGGGCATATTGGGCAAAGCGTGTGAAATTGGGCAGGTGGGTTTTTTCGAGCAGGGTGAATGTTGTGGCCAGCACGGTGACGATCCACAATTGGCCAATCTCGATACCCAGATTAAAAAGCAGCAAGGTGCTGAGAAGGGCGTCTTCCGGGAACCCCCGCTCTTCCATTGAAAGGGCAAAGCCCGAGCCATGCAAAAGGCCAAAGGCAGCGATCAATAGCAGGTGAGACCAATTCGATGGTTGAGCAGGTTCTGTTCGCACCAGTTCCCAGGCAAGCCACAAGACGCTCAGTGCAATCCAGGCTTCGATCGCGCGAGTGGGCACTGCGATCCAGCCTAACACCAGCAAAGCCAGGGTTAGGCTGTGCCCCACGGTAAACAGTGTGAATTGCCCAATCAATTGTTTTGTATTTTGCTTCCGTTTTTTCCAAAGCAGGTAAAGCCCAGTAACAAACAATACATGATCAAAACCAAACACAATGTGTTCAATTCCGATGCTGAGATATTCCAGAGGCGGTGTTCTTCGGGTGTCCGTTCCCAATGAAATACTGGCCTGTTTCGGTGTCAACACTGCGTGAATGCGCTGACCTTGCTGTGGGCTAGCAAGAACGATGAGGTCGGGTGCAAGGCGGGTAAATCCGTTTGCAATAATTTCATGTTCAGCCAATGCGTTGCTGCAAAAAAAATTGCCGCGTTGTATCAGCTCTGTGTTGCCTTCCCACTCCGTGCCGACATCGCGCAATTCACAGGCTGGCGCAAATTGAAAATCAATCGGAGGTATTTTGTCGTCTGAACCCACAGTGCGTTTGAATACAAACTGACCAGTACCAGAGGCGCTTTCATGCACAATCAACGCAGAGGTGCCCATCTCGTGTGCGTAGCCATTTTCTCCTGCACCCAGTAAACCGATGCAGAGCGCCCATGCAACAAGCAGCCTGTTCATGGTGCTTCCTTGATGGTGTAGGTGGCGCGCAAGGCAGCCAGGCCTGCGTCGTTCACTGCCTCACGTTGGGCTGCAATCAGATCGGACCGAAGTTGATTGCCGGCTTCTTCAAGCGTCATGGTGCGGCCTGCATTTTTCTGCTTCACCTTGAACAGGTGTACACCTAGCGGCGATTGCACCGCTTGCGACCACTCGCCAAGGGGTAAGTCAAAAAGTGTTTCACTGGTGGCAACACCAAATTCTTTGGTGATCCTGTCCCGGCTCAGTAACTCAGAACCTGTTTGCAAGGGAAAGGGGTCAGAAATGATTTGTTGGCCTGCAAGCAAATCGTTGCGAGCAAGGCCTGCCTGATAAATAGCTTCGTCACCACGTTTGCCGCGGCTAAAGAAATGGTGGTCAAACACAATGGTTTGCTCGGTTTGATAGCGTTGGGCGTTTTGTTCCAGCCAGGTTTGAAGCTGCGCTTCGGTGGGGGGTGCTATTGGGGTTATGTCCTCCAGCAGAAAGCGCATTTTTTGCACCACGCGACGCTTTACAATCAAATCGTCTTTTTCCAAACCCAACTTCAAGCCTTCCCGGTAAAGAATTTCTTCATCGATGTAGGTGGCCATGGCTTGCTCGTAGTTTGCAGAACCAGCGGCCGGTGTGCCCGCCTGTAGCACTTGTTCGCGCACAAAGGCCCGCTGTGCCTCGCTTACTACCAGTTCATTGCTGGCAGCCTGTTCACTGCTGCGCCATTCCAGAACGCCGATCAGAATGGCCACTGCAACGAATCCAAGTACGGAATAGGAGGGTTTCATGGCCTGTTCATTTCATGTAACGCCATACACCCGTGGGCATGTTGGCCAACAGGGGTTTCAACAGTTTCCAAGGGTAGCCAGGCACCACGCCCACACTGCGGCGTTTCTCAATGTGATTGGCCATTTCCCGGGCGGCCTGTTCAGCCGACACCAGAAATGGAAACTTGTCCATGTCATCCACAATTTCAGTTTTTACAAAGCCGGGAAGAATTTTGGTGAAATCGATTTTGTACTTTTTCAATTCAATGGCAGCTGCATCCAGGTACATGGAGAACCCTGCTTTGGTTGCACAATAGGCAGCTTGCTTTGGAATGGGGGTCAGCGAAGCCAGCGAGGAAATACCCACCACATGACCACCACCGGCTTGTTTGAACCACTCTACGGCAGCATTCACGGTGGCGATCGCACCCAGCAAATTCGTTTGCATCAATCCCAACTCGTCACTCAACTGACCCTTGCCTATGCCGGTTAATTTGTTCACACCGGCGTTCACGATGACCACATCAATCTGGTTTAAATGACTGAACAGGGTGTGCAATGTTGGCCCCACAGCGCTTGTGTTGTTGACATCAAGTTCGATGATCTCGACTTGTAGATTCTGGCAGCCTGGCTGCAGTGCAATTTCGGCACGCAGCGCTTCAAGTTTGTTCAGCCTGCGTGCAGCCAGGCCAAGGTTGTAACCACGTTGTGCAAATTCAAGAGCCAAGGCTTTTCCAATACCCGATGAGGCCCCTGTGATAACCACTGTTTTGCTCAAGCTGCTTTCTCCATGTGTTTTGGTGGCAGTGCTGTCACCGCCACGGTCAATGCCCTGCGCTCTACACGAGGCAGGTTAAGGCGCAGAATATGTTCCGCGTTGTGTTGTTTCAGCCAGGTGCGAACATCGTGTTTGTCGCTGTCGGCCATGTGGGTGTAGCAATCCAGAGCACGTTGCATCATCCAGATCATGTAGGGAAGGGCGCCGCGCTTGAAGGGTTTCCCGCCCATGGTGGTCGTCACTTCGCCAATGCGTCGAGGCAAACGCTGATTCAATCCGTTTTGCTGCGCATACCGGGTGGCCAACTCGCCAACCTGTGCCACCATGGGTATAAACTCTTCGAAGACCGATTTGAAGATCGGGTCCAAGCTTGCAGGAATTTCATCGTTGCACAAAAGGGCTTGGCTTGAGTGCACAGCCGGGTTTTTCATGCGTTCCAGCCAGGCATTCAAATGGGTTCTTGGTTCTATCAATTCGCGTTTGGGCCAGGGGTCACGGCCGAGGTGACCATACATGGTGCCCACCAAACCGAAGTCGCCCAGGCTTGGACGCGCACCCAGTAAAAATGCAAATTGTTCGAAATGTCGGTTCAATGCATCGAGCATGTGCACCGTCCATTCATTCATGGTGTTGTATTGCTCGGGCACTATTCCAACGAATGGCAACATGCCGCGCAGCATTTTTGCCGGGCGTTGCGCTGCTTTGTTTTGTAAAAAACGTGGTGCCCACGGCAACAGGGCTTTTCCGGCGTCATGTTCAAATAATGCGAAATTTTCTGGGTAATTCCAGCGTGTGTGCATCGCGATTGGCACCCACCATTCATCGCCCCAAGCCTCCAGCAACATGGAGGCAAATTCTTGCACCGGGGTATTGGGTGTCACCGGGTTGTTGTGGTGCAGTGACTCAATGTAGTCAATGATCTCGCTGGTGTCCTGTATCCACTCACCCGATGGTGTTTTTAGAACGGGCATGACCGCCGCACCGGTTTTTTTCTTGATGGTTCGGGTCAGCGTGAACAGGTTGACCGCTTTGAGTACATGGTCAACTTGTTTGTAGCGCAAATAGCAAAGCGCCTTGCCTGTGAAATAGGACAAGTGCCAGCCATACAAAGTGTAGGTTTGTCTCATGTGACCCTTGTTTGCGGGTTTCGAATAATTAATTAGAACATTAATATTTACACTGTGTCAATTTCTTTGAATGTGTGGCACACTGTCAAGCATTGAGACCTTGCTGCACAACGGAATGAACACACGCGTAACCCAGGAAAAGAGGCCTTACCTTGGCAAAGACGATCGCAGAAAGTCGCTGCTGAATGCCGCTTCGGAGTTGGTAGAAGAGGCGGGCTGGGGTGTGTTGAACATGAGTGCGCTAGCCGACAGGGCCGGTGTAAGCAGGCAGCTGGTTTACCAGCACTTTCCGAATCTGGAAAGTTTGCTGGGGGCTACTGCATGGGCTATTTTCACCGACACCATGCAAGGTACAGCGCTGGCAATCACCAGCAATCCCAGCGACATCAAACTGGCCATACGTGCTGCGGTGTTTGTTTCTCTGGATATGCCGGTGGGCAAGGGTGATGCGTTGTGGCAGTTGATCGCTGGTTCGGGTTTGAATTCGCCCGAGCTTGAAACCATCCGTTTGGGAATTCGAGGCGTCATTTTGAAGTTGTGGGTCCCAACCTTGCGCAAAGCCAAAGGTCTGGATCAAGCCGCGGCCACTGGCTTGGTCTGGATGGTTATTCTCTCGTTTTGGGGAATTCGCCAGTTGATTCGTGATGGTGTGGTGTCGCGTGAGCAAGGCATCGCTCAGTTTGACGCGCTCCTTGATCGCCTTATCTAATCGCTCGTTTTATAACCGGGCTCTTATTTCAACAGTTGCTCAACGCTGCGCTGAAGAACTTTCTTGGCCGCGTTTACGCTAAGGTTTTGATCTCGGCGAAGTCGCAACCAGGTTTCAATGCTTAGCACCAAATCAAATGCTTCAAACAGGGCTTTGTCTTTAACAATCTCGCTGGGTAAAAAAGCCTTGAGCAGGTAGCGTTGTAGTTCAACAGTGCTGGCTTGCCTGTCACGCAGGTATTCGGATTCATGCAAGTGCACCAAGCTTGCAGTTTGTAGCGGAGCCAGTTTTTCAAACATGGCTGCACGGCGTTCAATGGCATGCATCAGTTTCTCATGCAGGCAATTACCCACTACAGGGGTGGCCAGTACCGGGGCAACAATGGCGTCTACTTCGCTCGTCATTTCCCTGTATAGGGTTTCCATGTCTTTGAAATGCCTGAACACGGTTCGCAGGCCAACCCCAGCACGTGCTGAAACCATTTCTGCTGTGGGTGCTGGGTGGCCTTCTCTAATCAGTTCAATCAGTGCCTGAACAATCTGTTTTTTATTGGCTTGTCCGCGTGTAGTGCGGCCGTCTATTTTCACCATGTTCTACTTGTCATTGTTGTGGGTGTGCTAATGGGCAAGCCCTTGATTCTTGCCTCGATTGGGCATGTTACAGGTTTGGCCAGTGCTGTGCCCAGTTCGGGAAAACACGCGTTCAATTCTTGTTGGATTGAGAGCTCCAGTGCCTGATATCGATTTCTCAAGCGCTGGTAACGCCAGGCACGGTAACGTTGTGTGGGTATTTTGAACTGTACACCTTGGCTGTTGAATTCAAATCGCCGCGCGTTTTGCTCAATTGCCTGTTCATTGGCTTGCATATAGGGTAAAAATTCTGCGCAAACGATGTTCAGCAGGGGGTTCAATTCGCTGGGCCATTGCCCAGGAAATGGCGTGTTGTTGTATTCGGCCAGCGATGTATTCCAAAGGCGAGCAACCCATTCATGCACGGCTGGGGCGCGAGTGCGCATTATTCTTGCCGGTGTAGGGTCGCAGAAAAAATGCCGGAACATGCTGCCATACAGCCCATAGTCGGCCAATGTTGGGCGTTGGCCAAGAACGAATGGTTGTTTCTCAAGCACTGTCTCAAGCGCATCCAGTGTTTCAAGGTAATGTGCTTCAACCCGCTTGGCGGTACTATTGCGTACACCGTCAAGCCACAAAAAGTGCAGCCGCTGTCGACTTAAAATGGCCCAGCGTCGCATGAAAAAGGGCAGCGGTACATCGCGCATCATGCCGTCTGCCAGGCGGTGGCTCATCAGCCTTGCGTCCTGCGCATAAGCCCAGCGGTAATACAGCGCCGGGCGCCAAAGCCATTCGTCACCGAAATCCTCCAGCAGTTGCGCAATAAAACGAAGCGTGGGGTGTTCCGGCAACACGGATGTTTCTGGTCTCAAGGTTTCCAGAAATTCAATGATCAAGGTGGTGTCGCTAAGCCACTGCCCATCCAGCCATTCCACTTGGGGCATTTGCGCCACGCCGGTGGCCTTGCCACAGCGTTTGAAATCGCCGGTGTCCATTTCAATCAGTTCATAGGGAATTTCTTTGCCGCGCAAGTAGGCTTCCAGCTTTCCGGTGAAATAAGAAAGATCCAGACCATGAACTTTCAAGACTTTCGGCATTGCCATGTGTTCGACTCCTTGAGATTCGAATTTCTTTTGTATATAGTGACACAAATAGTGTCACTAGTTAAGAAATAGAACAACCGACACATTCAATTCAAATAGGGGACAAACATGACGCAGCAAAGTGATGATCAAAACGATGGCAGCAATTCAGAAGGTTTGTCCCCCAAACGTTTGAAACGGCGCGCATTCCTGTCGGGCCTTGCTGTGGGTGCAGCCACTGTGGGTGTGGCTGCCACTGGCGCGCATGTGGCCAACACCAAAGCACGTGCATTGATGACACCCAAGGCTCTGCCTGAAGGCGAGGCTGCACAGGTGGCGCTGTCCTTTCAGGATTCTCGGCCCGCCACTGCCAGCAAAACAAAGGCCAAGGAAGGCGCGCCCAATGTAGTCGTCATTTTGCTGGACGACTGCGGTTTTTCCGACCTTGGGTGCTATGGCAGTGAAATTAAAACACCCGCCATCGATACCTTGGCAAAAACCGGTTTGCAGTACACCAACTTTCGCACCTGTTCAATGTGTTCGCCCACACGGGCCTCGTTCCTGACTGGTTTGAATCACCATTCCGCAGGCATGGGTTGGTTGGCCGACATTGATGCTGGTTACCCGGGGTATCGAGGTGATTTAACACACGAGGCGGCCACTTTGGCTGAGGTGTTGCAAGCGGCAGGGTGGTCCACTTTCCTGAGTGGAAAGTGGCATTTGAACAATGCGCACACCACAGGTGCAAACGGGCCTTACGACAATTGGCCCACGCAACGCGGTTTTGATCGGGCTTATTGGTTTCAGGGGCATTCCACCGATTATTTCAAACCCTCGGAGCTGTTCGACGGCATCGCGCCGGTTGAACCGCCCGACACACCTGATTACTTTGTATGTGATGACCTCACCGACCGAGCCATTACCTACATTCGTACGCAGCAGGCACTTGAGCCAGGGCGGCCTTTCTACCTGCATTTGGCCTATCCCGGGCCTCATTCGCCTTTGCAGGCTCGTGCCCGTGAACGTGATGCCTACAAAGGCCAGTATGACAAAGGATGGGATATAGTTCGCGCCGAACGACTTGCACGACAGAAAGCCTTGGGTGTCATGCCCGACACAGTTGAACTGCCGCCGCTTTCCTTTGGTTCAGACAGTTGGGACAAGTTGCCTGAAGCGCATAAAAAAATTACCGCCCGTTACATGGAAGTGTATGCCGGCCTGATGAGCAATATGGACGCCAACATTGCGCGTTTGATGAGCAGTCTTGAAGAACTGGGTGTTCGTGAAAACACAATTGTGGTTCTGTTCTCTGACAATGGTGGCTCGCCCGAGGGTACCCCCACCGGCACGCCCAATGTATTTGCACCTGCGTTCGGTCGTCCAATCCCCGTGGAGGAAGCCGCGCAACTCTATGATGTACTGGGTGAAGAGGGCACTTATCCCCACTACCCCATGGGTTGGGCCAGTGCATCGAACACTCCTTTCAAAATGTACAAGCAGTATGCGCACCTGGGTGGTGTCGCCGACCCCCTGATCGTGAGCTGGCCCAAAGGTATTTCTGCGCAAGGCGAATTGCGTGACAACTTCGTGCATGTTGTGGATTTGTTTCCCACCTTGCTGGAGGCCACTGGTGTTGAGCGCCCAACCGTGTACAAAGGGCAAGCTCAAAAACCCATTGAAGGCCAAAGCGTGTTGCCAACATTTAGCAAACCTGAAAGCCCAACACGAAATGAGCAGTATTTTGAGTTGGGTGGTCACCGCGCTTACATGGAGAACAATTGGCGTGCTGTGGCGCGCCACACGCGTGGAAAACCTTTCGAAGACGATGTGTGGGAACTGTACGATTTAAGCAAAGACCCCGCTGAGGGCACAGACCTGGCGAACCAGTTCCCAGAGGTCGTAGAACGCCTGAAAAGCAAATGGTTACAAGCGGCGCAACAGTACAATGTGTTGCCACTCGATGATCGCAACCTGGTGCTTCGCCTGGTGCAAGACAGGCAAGAAAAAGGATTGCGAGCGCGTTGGGATTTTTACCCGCCCGTTGAGCGTTTGGCGCGCGATGTGGCGCCCATTGTGTGTGGTTTGTCGCACACCATTGAGCTTGAATGTGAACGCAGCAATGTTGCGGGCGATGGTGTGCTGCTGGCCCAGGGGGCCAAATACGCAGGTTGGGTGCTTTACATTCAAAATGGCAAGCTGTGTTATGAACAAAGCCTGGTGCCTTATGTAGAGCGAATGGAATCGAGCGGTGTTTTGCCCGAAGGCAAATTGAACATCAAATACCAGCAGCGTATGACTGGCCGCCCATTTGATGGCGAGGGCGCTTTGTTTGTGAACGGTCAACAGGTGGCCAAGCACACCTTCAAGCGCGTGCTGTTTTCAACCAGTTACGATGGCTTTACCGTGGGTTCTGATCTGGGTAATCAGGTATCAACCCGCTACAAAGGCCCCAATCCTTTTCAAGGCAAGTTGGGCAAGGTGACAATTGATGTGGACACCAGTAAAGTCAATCCGGTCGAAATGTTGCGCTTCTTAAGCCAAATGGGATTGAATGTCTAGGCACTGCAAAATGCTCTCGGGTGGCGAGTTTCGAATGGGCTCGAATCGCCACTATCCCGAGGAACGCCCCGAGCGCGCAGCTCGGGTGTGTGAATTTGCAATTGATGTTTTTCCTGTGCGCAATTCAGATTTTGCAGAATTTGTGGAGGCCACACGGTACCTCACCCTGGCCGAACGCCGGGGGCATTCCCACGTGTTTCAAATGACCGAGGGCCCTGTGCCTTTGAACAATTCTGACCTGTGGTGGAAAGCGGTGCCGGGTGCGTGTTGGCACGACCCAAGCCCTGGCACTGAATTGCCTGGCGATTTTAATGAACATCCTGTGGTGCATATTGCCCTTGCAGATGCAAAAGCCTACGCAGCATGGGCAGGTGGGCGCTTGCCCACAGAAGCTGAATGGGAGTTTGCGGCGCGCGGCGGTTTGCGCAATGCCCAATTTGCCTGGGGCGATGAATTTGCACCAGATGGCCAGCGCATGGCACAGGTGTGGCAAGGCGCATTTCCATGGTATTACGCCCCCGGTGGTAAACCCGGCACGGTTCGGGTTGGGCAATTCCCTGCCAATGGCCACGGCTTGCACGACATGATAGGCAATGTGTGGGAATGGACCCAATCAGGATTCATCGAGCCCGCCACCTGTTGTTCATGCAGTCCACAGCAAGATTGGAACACTCTGTTTGCCCTGAAAGGCGGCTCGCACCTGTGCGCTGCGGAATATTGCTTGCGTTACCGGCCAGCTGCGCGCATCGGAGTTGCAGGGGCCAGCAGCACCTCTCACATTGGTTTTCGTTGCGTTTACGACGCATCACCCAAGTAAGCTGGGAATCTTTTTCAGGAGCAGGTTCGGCGAATTTGGACAGGTGGATAAAAGATGAGAGCTCTGCTTTTTGGGTCAATAATGTTGGTCAGGAAAGGAAAAATCATGAGTCGCAGACCACGCAGATACCACTGGCCTGAGTTTAAAGCCGAGGTGGCGCTAGAGGCAGTTCTAGGCGAACAACCACTTGCCGAGCTTGCCCAGAAATACGATGACCACGCCACCTAAATTGCCCAGTGGAAAGCTGAATTGCTGCAAGCTGCTTCCACAGCATTTGGTGCCACTAAACCCGCCGAATCCACAGTCGTTGTGAAAGTTTTGCATGCAAGAATTGGCGAGCTGACATCGGAGAATGATTTTTTAGAAAGTGCGCTCATCAAGGTGGGTTTGCTGAGCTCAAAGCGATGATTGATACAAACTACGAATTTTCGATGAGCGAACAGGCCAAGATTCTTCGCATCGCCCGATCTGAGTGCTGTGCATATCACCTACCTTCCGATGAAACGCGGCTTTCTGTAACTGCTGTGCCTAGTCATCTATTGGTGCAGCAGGAAAGTGCTCAGTTGGAGGCTGTCGAACACCATGCATCTTGATTTCTGTGTCGAAGCGGTTCGAGAAGCGATCACCAAATACTGCAAGCACGAGATCGTCAAACCCGATCAGGGCACTCAATTCACCAGTTTGGAGTTCACTGAAATGCTAAAGGGCCACGATATTCAAATCAGCATGGATGGCAAAGGTTGTTGGCGCGACAACGTGGTGATTGAGCGATTCTGGCGCACAGTGAAATACGAGGAGGTTTACCTTCGGGCCTACGAAACAACCTCGGAGGCAAGAAAATATTTGCACGAGTACAGTGCGTTTTACAATACCGGTCGAGGCCACCAGGCTTTGGAGTACAAAACCTCAGGCGAGGTGTATTTCATCAACAAAGTGCGGCATTGGTCGCTTAACCCGCAGGACTGGATCTTTATTATAAATCCACGAAAACTGTCCGACTAAACAAGACCTGCTCCGTTCTACTTTCAAGCCCGTTTTAATACTTGCATATCAAATTATGGACATTTGGTTGGTCAACCAATATAATTCCAATCATTATCAAATGATGTTCCGATCAAATAGTATAAGCAGCCTAAGGAGTTCAGCATGAAAGCCGTACCTATCCGACCTCGCAAGGTTTCCTTTGACGTTTCGGCAGTGCAGCGTCACTGGAATGGTGGTGATCCAGTGCTAACTAGGTTTTTCGATGCTTTGTCGGTGCATTTTCCCGAGGGCGAGCGCTTTTTTATCCAATCAGTGCGCCACTTTCAGGATCAGGTGAACGAATCTCGTCTTCGAGAGGATATTCGTCACTTTATTCGTCAGGAAGGGCAACATGGCATCATTCACGATCGCTTTAACGATGTAATGGCCGGGCAAGGGATAGATGTCGAGCGGGTCACCACAAATCTGCGGCGTTTTATTCGAACTTCTCAAAAGTACCTTCCGAAAAAATATCAGTTGGCGATGACCGCTGCATTCGAGCATTTCACCGCCACGCTGGGTGAGGCCATGCTACGGGAAGACACTGACATGCTTCGCGAGGCCGATCCGGTTATGCGGGCGATGTTTCTCTGGCATGGTGTGGAGGAGGTTGAACACAAGGCAGTGGCCTATGATCTTTATCAGACCGTAGCTGGAGGTGGATACATGATGCGCGTCTCTGCGCTAGTGACAGCAATGTTGATAATGCATGTGGTGGTGGCGCCTGTCTTTATCAATATGCTGCGTCTGGATGGTGTCTTGACAAAACCCGGCGTGGTAGCGCGTGGACTAAATCGGTTGTACGGGCGTAGAGGAGTTGTCACTTGTATGATGCCAGAATTTCTTGCGTGGTTTCGACCCGGGTTTCATCCTTGGGAAACCGGTATGCCAGAGAAGGTGGCCGCTTGGCTGGAAGAATATGGTGAACATGGTGATCCAATGCGCGCGTCCGCAGCAGTCTACGGTGACCTCGCTGTCAAGGAGGTCGTGTGAATGAGCATGATCAAGCCGTCCTCGGGTACTGCAAAGTCATCCTCAGAGTTTCATAGCCATACACCTGGGCGGCATTGTGGTAGTTCTGCGATTCGGGATTTGCTGGAGTTTCATGGTCTGACTATGACTGAGGCCTGTTGCTTTGGTCTTGGCGCTGGGCTTGGCATTACGTATGTTGAGGTGCCAGGGTCGTCAACGCCATTTATCGTTCATGTTCGCTCCATGGGATTCGAGGAGAAGGTATTCTCGACTTTGGGCGTGCCATTTGCCTGGGATGTTTTCGAGGACAAAACGCGGGCGAGCGACGCCCTCAATGTAGCTTTGCTGAGCGGGCGTCCAGCATTGTTACTCACGGACATCTTTCACCTCCCTTATTTCAACAGTAAAACCCACTTTCCGGGGCATGCTATCGTTGCCTGGCAAATTGATCCGCTGCGTAGTCAGGTTTTCGTCAGTGACACCGAGCGACCTGGTCTAATACCAGTGCCTCTAGAAAAGCTTGCTGACTCCCGCTTCTCCACTTCGGAACCCTTTGTACATTATGGCAACATGTATGCTCCGTTGCGTATTGACGCAGAAGTATCCCCTTTGAGCATTCGACGGGCTATCTTTGACAATGCTTCCAGCCTGATGCGGGGTAATCGCCATAGCGGGCTGGCGGCTCTGAATACTTGGATTGCAGAGTTGGCGCGCTGGGCGGCTGATCCGAACTGGCGTTGGAACCTGAGATTTGCTTATCAGGTGATCGAGAAGAGAGGCACGGGTGGTTCAGGCTTTCGCACTATTTACTCGGAGTTCCTGGAGGAGGCGCAGATTCATTTACCTCAGGTGGAGCGTGGCGGGTTGGTTCGGAAAATGCGTGCTTCGGCAGCAGCGTGGTCAGATTTGGCAGCAGTGCTTAAAGCGGGTTCCGAGGCTTCTGTATTTCCCCATGAGAAAATTGAAGCTGCGATAAATCATGTTCTCATTAATGAGCATTGCTACGCAGAGAGCGCGCTCTCCATTTTTCCAGAATCTTGACCAAGTAATGTGGCCGGCTTTGCTCAATGGCCTGAACAAGAGTAGGTATCTTGGAGGTAACGCTGAATGATTGATCGATATCTTGAAATGGCAAAGAGTTTTTTCGGTGCTTCACACCCACTGTTCAATACACTTGGTGTGGAAGTAGAGGAAATTTGCGGGGGTAAGGCTGTGATGACCATCTGTCACCAGAAGTTTTTGACAGGTCGCAACGGTAGTATGCATCGTGGCGTCATCGTGACTCTGCTTGATACAAATTGTGGTTTGGCAATATTCTCCAAACTCGGTGATATGAGGGCGATTGCTACAATAGATCTGCGAGTCGACTTCATCGCAGAGGCTGTGTCGGGAGACTCAGTAAGCAGTGAGGTGGAGTGCTATGCGATCAAGAATGATATTGCTTATGTTCGTGGCCGAGCAATAAATAATCGAGATGATCGGCTTTTGGCGACGGTGTCTGGGTCATTTGCTGTGGGTACACTTGGTCCAGGCTTTGATTCTTCTATGCAATAAAAGGCGGGCATTAATGGCTGATGTAGGTACAAAGCGTGTCGGTAATGACAGAGAAGACAAAGTTGCATTGTTAAATCCTGCACAAGCAAAACTGCTGGAAGACAATCCATTTGTAGGGTTTTTAGGAATGAAGCTGGTTAATTCGGCTGATGACGTAAGTTATCAGCTTTCATTCCGCGATCAGCATATGGGCAACCCTTTATTGCGTACCTTCCATGGTGGAATCTTGGCCAGTTTTGGTGAGATCAGCGCTGCTTTGCATGTTATAGGGATTCTTGATCTTAATAGCGAGCCTCAGTGCCAAAGTATGACCTTCGACTACTTGCGCCCGGCATTCGCCGGAACCATATGTGCGGTGCCTCAAGTCATCCGATCAGGCAAACGATTCATCATCACATCAGTAGAAATCTATCAAAATCAGACATTGGTGGCGATGGGCCGATTTATTTATACCCGATAGCTCGGCCCTGAAGAGAAAATTCTATCGACCGTGTTGAATTGCTCCCCAATCCGCAGCTTCTGTGTGGTTTGCGGCTGAGTAGTCTGAGGCGGTGATCTTGGGCCTCAGCGTTATCAAAGTGAGTTGGCAATACGCCTGTAATCATCGGGGGGTTGGCCAAACCAGCGCTTGAATGCACGCCTGAAGTTGGCGCTGTCGTGGTAGTTCAGCAGCACGGCAATTTCTTCGATCGATAGAGTAGTTTCACCCAAATAACTAGCCGCTTGATTGGAGAGAATTTCCTCACGAATTTTTCGAAAACTGGATTGCTCTTTCTTCAGCTTCCTCGCAAGGGTGCGTTTGCTCATTAAAAGAGTAGCGGCGGCTTCTTCCTCACTTAGTGTGCCGGGCGGACGGGATAACATCATTTTCTTAAGGCGGTTCTGATAGCTCGATGTCTGCGCTTGAAGTTGCTCTAGCAAGACCTCACAATGCTGCAAAGCAAGTTGATAGCTTTCATGATTGGCTGAAGCATTCGGCTCAAGACACAACGCCATCGGCAATCTGAGTGTTAACTGTTCGCGGCAGAAATCAATTCGTCCGGAAAGATACTCTGCATAGATCGCTTGGTATTCAGGCGCTACATGGGTAAATCCAATCTCTGCCTCTTCCAAAGCACGGCCTAAAATAAATTCACCGAAATTAAGTAGCACAGTGACAATCAACTCTGCCACGCAACGAAGCAGATCGTTGTCCAGTTGTATCTTGAAGGTCACCCTACATTCAAGATTATCCTCAGTCTCATACAAACGCAGTTCGATAACACCAACACGAGTGGGCAGGAAAGTGTGTATGGCCTGAAATGCACTGAGCAGGTTCGGGCTGCTGGAGGCAGCAAAGCCCATCGTGCCATGAGTTGCCGGTGTCAAGCGTCTGCCCAGCCGCAGTCCGAATCCCGGTCGGCCCGACAACGCCAGTGCGTTGCGTAGAATCTGTATCTGCTGAGCCGACGTGATCAGACCGTTATCACTCAACAGCTGAGCGGCCCTAAGACCGGTACCTTGTAGTAATTCCGGCAATTGCCTAGCTGTTAGCCCGAGCTCACGCGCTATAAGCCGTGAGTAATTGGACGGAATATTCTTCACCGAGTCGACACTTGTTTTGGTGTGATGTGTCATTGAGAGGGCTCTTGTAAAATTAAATTGTCTCCAAATGACCTCTATTTTGTCAAGAAATGACCTCCTCTACATGAGGATGCATCAATAATATGATCACTCGTAGAGATAAAGGAGAAAAGCGTTGGGGAAGATTATTTTTGTTGAGCATAACAGCACCGAGCATGTCGCCAAGCTTGATGTGGGCTCTACTTTGATGCAAATTGCCGTCACCAATGCTGTGCCAGGCATTGACGGGGATTGCGGCGGAGAGTGCGCGTGCGGCACCTGCCACATTGTTGTTGACGGTCAATGGTTCAATAGAACCGGTGAGATCGCGGATGTCGAAGAGCAAATGCTATCCATGACACCGGAGCGGACTGACACTTCGCGTCTTGGTTGCCAGGTCAAGGTTACTGAAGAAATGGATGGCATGATTGTTTACTTGCCAGAATTCCAGATGTGAAAAAAGTGGAGCGATTTATGACAACGAAATCAAGCATGAGTGGCACGATTCAGACAAAGGTAATTAATGCTACGGCCAAAATCGTGCCCATGAACTTGCAGATTAGGGCGCTAAAAGTATTGATGAAGGCAAAGAGAAAAACTATTGGGGCCTAAAACCCCTATGCTCCATTTTGTCGAATCCCCATTGCCTGACGTTACTACGCTTTCCATTGAGGAGATTGACGCCAGCAATCCGTTTCTTTACCGACAAGGCAAGTGCTCAGCCTATTTCAAGCGGCTGCGCGACGAGGCTCCAGTTCATTACCAGAAAAATAGCCCGTTCGGGCCATACTGGTCGATAACACGCTTCGATGATATTTTATATGTGGATAAGAATCATCAGTTGTTTTCCTCGGAGCCTCAAATCGTTCTGGGAGATCCCCCGGATGGTTTGTCCGTCGAAATGTTTATTGCCATGGATCCGCCTCGGCATGATAAGCAGCGACGGGCAGTTCAAGGCGTCGTGGCGCCTCAAAATCTGAGAGAAATAGAGGGGCTGATTCGTAGCCGTACCGGCGAGGTGCTTGACAGCCTTCCGCTGAATGAGCCTTTCAACTGGGTGCCCAAGGTATCGAAAGAACTAACCGCTAGGATGCTCGCAACCTTACTAGATTTTCCCTACGAAGAACGCCATAAGCTTGTGGGCTGGTCAGATCGATTATCGGGTGCGTCATCGGCAACAGGTGGTGAATCTACCAATGAAGATGTCATGTTTGACGATGCAGCGGATATGGCGTGGTCCTTCTCAACCCTTTGGCGCAACAAAGAAGCTGATCGAGCAGCCGGCGAAAAGGTTGGCTTCGACCTGATTAGCATGATGCAGAGTAACGAGGACACCAAAGACCTGATTAATCGTCCGATGGAGTTTATTGGTAACCTAGCGCTACTCATCGTCGGTGGCAATGACACCACACGAAATTCTATGAGTGGTGGCGTGCTCGCCCTAAATCGGTTTCCCGAAGAATTCGTTAAGCTTAAGGCAAATCCGGGGCTGATTCCTAATATGGTTTCGGAAATCATCCGTTGGCAAACCCCGCTTGCGCATATGCGTCGCGTTGCTACACAGGATGTCGAGCTGCATGGTCAGACCATCAAGAAGGGTGACCGTGTTGTGATGTGGTATGCATCAGGAAATCGTGACGAACGAAAATTTGAAAATCCCGATCAATTCATCATCGACCGTCATGATGCAAGAAATCATATGTCGTTTGGCTATGGCGTTCATCGTTGTATGGGTAATCGCCTTGCTGAACTTCAACTGCGCATTCTTTGGGAGGAGTTGCTGAAGCGTTTCGATGACATCGAAGTCGTTGGCGAGCCGGAGCTTGTTCAATCAAACTTTGTACGCGGCTATTCAAAGCTGATGGTGAAGTTGACGGAGAAGAGTAGATGAGCCATCAGGGCGGGCGAGCGTCAGAGCAGTTTGACTACGTGGTGGTTGGGGCTGGCTCGGCAGGTTGTGCGGTCGCTAACCGGCTGTCCGAGAGTGGTCTTTATTCCGTACTTTTGCTCGAGGCCGGACCAGAGAGTCGTCATAACCCCTTCGTGAATATACCTCTGGGATTCTTGCAACTCATGTTCAGCCGTCGTTACAACTGGCAGTTCAAGACTGAGCCGCAGCGGCATATGTATGGTCGTTCGTTGTTCCAGCCTCGGGGTAAGATGCTTGGTGGGTCGAGCGGCATCAACGCTCAGGTTTACATCCGTGGTCATGCTCAAGATTATGATGAATGGGAGAAACTGGGTTGTCAGGGATGGTCATACCAAGAGGTGCTGCCTTATTTCACGAAGTCGGAGAATTTCGAGCCGCCATTGAATCCGCTTGATGTGCCGTTCCATGGTCGGGGAGGTCCACTCAATGTTGCTGAACGCCGCTATACCAATCCCCTTAGTCTGGTGTTTGTTGAGTCTGCAAAGCAGGCTGGACACCGCCACAACAGCGACTTTAATGGCCATCATCAGGAGGGTGTAGGTTTCTACTACGCCTATCAGAAAAATGGTGCGCGATGCAGCAATGCACGCGCCTATCTTGAGCCGGCGTCAGGACGCCCGAACCTGACTGTACGAAGTGGTTCACATGTCACCCGAGTACTGCTCGAAGGGACACGTGCTGTCGGTGTGGAGTATCGGAGCGGGACGGGCCTAGTACAGATTCGAGCAGCGCGCGAGGTCGTACTCTGCGGTGGCGCGTTCAATTCGCCGCATCTGCTGATGTTATCCGGAATCGGTCCGCGTGAGGAACTTGACAGGCACGGCATTCAGGTGCGTCACGCGTTGGAAGGGGTGGGGCAGAATCTTCAGGACCATATCGACGTGTTTGTTCGTGCCCGGGCACGCACCCGTCTGGGTATTTCGATGCATCCAAGCTACTGGCTCAAGGGATTATGGGCCGTGCTGCAGTATCTGGCTGGTCGGCGCGGGGTGCTGTCCAGCAACGGCGCCGAGGCTGGCGGGTTTATCCGCTCCCGGCCGCAAGAGCCGATTCCCGATCTGCAGCTACACTTCGGGCCCATGCTGTACGCTAATCACGGACGGGACATTAAGACCGCAATGAGTGGTTATGGCTACATAGTCATGATCTATGGGCTTCGGCCTTTGTCACGGGGCCGAGTCGGTCTGCACAGCGCTGATCCCCATGCGGCACCGCTGATCGATCCCGCCTATTTGTCCGACCCCGCGGATGTTGAGCGACTTGTTCGCGGGGTGCGAATGGTGCGCGAGATTCTGGTACAGCCGGCCTTTGCGCCGCACCATGATGTCGAGGTTTCCCCCGGAGAGGCGCTGTTGTCGGACCAAGACCTCGCAGACTGGGTGCGGCGCAGCGCTGAATCGGCATATCACCCGGTCGGTACATGCAAAATGGGCGTCGATTCGCTGGCAGTGGTGGACCCGCGTTTGCGAGTGCATGGCGTGCAGTGTCTGCGGGTGATCGACGCGTCGATCATGCCGACCTTGGTGGGTGGCAATACCAATCAACCGGCGACCATGATCGGCGAGAAGGGCGCCGCGATGATGCTTGAGGATGCCGCGACATCCGGCGCCTGAAAAAACTTTCCCATAAATCAGTCTGAGAGAGGCCATGGCGAATAAATCGCAAGAGGTGACAGTCATCGTTGGGAGTGGGCATGCAGCAGGTGCGCTTTTGGCCGCCTTGCTGCGAGGCAGGTACCAGCATGAGGTGGTGCTGATCGGTGAAGAACCACATCCACCGTACCAGCGACCACCTCTGTCGAAGAATTATCTGGCCGGTGAGGTTGAGCAGGAATCACTGTACCTGAAGCCACGCTCGGTATACGAAAATGCAGGTTATCAATTGCGGCTCGGTGTGCGTGTCGATCAGATCGACCGAGACAGCAAGACGGTCAGATTATCCGATCACAGTAAGATCAAATACGACCGCCTTGTCCTGGCCACTGGCTCACAGGTTCGGCGCCTGACGTCGCCGGGGGCCAAGCTGAAGGGCATTTATTATTTGCATGACATGGCTGACGCGGATGCCCTGCGTGAGGTGCTCGTTCCGGGCAAACGTCTGGTTATAGTCGGCGGCGGTTTCGTCGGCCTTGAGGTCGCCGCCAGCGCAGTCAAGAAGGGTGTCCATGTTACGGTGCTGGAAGCTGCCGGGCGTCTGATGCAGCGGGTTACCGGGCCGGAGATGTCCGCTTTTTTTTATGCCAGACATCGTGATGCCGGGGTGGATGTACGACTGGATACAGGGGTGACCGGGTTCGAAACCGGGGATCACGGGTTTGTTGCCGGGGTCCGGTTGGCCAATGGCGACACGGTGTCGGCGGATATCGTGCTTGTTTCGATTGGCGTCATACCAGATACCGCACTGGCAGAGGCCGCCGGCCTGACCTGCGATGGCGGTATTCTCGTCGATGAGTTTACTCGCACCGATGACCCCGCCATTCTGGCGATCGGAGACTGCACACGCCATCGCAATCTTTTTTTTGAAGACAGACTACGGCTGGAGTCGGTAGCGAATGCTGTTGATCAGGCGCGTACTGCCGCAGCAGTATTGATGGGTGAGGACAAGCCCTACGATAGCGTGCCGTGGTTCTGGTCGAATCAGTATGACATTCGTCTGCAGATGGTCGGCTTGTCACAAGGCCATGATCAGCGTGTCATGCATGGTAGCCCGGCGGATAAGGGATTTGTGGTGTTCTACTTGCGCGACGGCTGCGTCATCGCGGTAGACGCGGTAAATTTGCCAATCGCTTTTATGGTCGGAAAGCAGCTGGTTCAGCGACGTATGATTTTGAATACTGAACTATTGAGCAATCCGGATGCGGATCTAACATTGCTCCTAATAGCTACCTAACGAAATTTTGAACCGCTCTGAGATTTGTGAGACTCCGTTGTTTGACACAATGGTGCCATCATCAGCAAACCCGAATTCAAATTCGCCCCTGAGCTTTGCAGGCGAGCAGTTCGCATGACAAGGGAAGTCTGCAAAGATTGGTTCAATTGCCATCGACTGATGGTGCCTCTGATAGACTTTTCTCCCGACGCAGATTTAAGTACGATCAACGAATCGGTTAGTAGGCGGAATATACCTGCACTTATGCAAATTGGCCTCAACGAAAACCGGGACTGTTCAACATTTCAGTAAATAATATGTTAACTAGTAAGACAACATATGAATGTAAGCCGAATCCCAATCCGAATTGTACAAGTGTTAACGGTTGTTTTCTGTTTCCTACTGTTCGCCTGCACCTCCGATTCCAATGACAGCGAAAACCCCGCTAGCACCGGGGGTGTAACTGCATCAAGTGAGTCGACGAGAACCGTCTTGATGTTGGGCACCCGGTCAAGTCAGTCCAGACCGGTGCAAGTGATTGAGGCAAATGAGGGTCAATGGACTAGTTATGAGCGCGCCGAAGATTTCCCATCAACCGTAACTTTGCCCAAAGGCTTTATTCGCATGCGCGATGGCATTGAACTGGCCTACACAGTCACTTTGCCTGCAAACGAATCTGCTCAACCCATTCCCGCTGAAACGTATCCCGCCATTTTGATACAAACCGCTTACAACAAGGCGGCGGGTGCATTTGTGCCTGCGATCGGGGGAGCTGATCCATTTATGGTGAAGCGAGGTTACGCCACAGTCGTTGTTGATGTGAGAGGTACGGGTAATTCACAGGGCGTTTGGGATGCGTTCGGGGAGAAAGAGCAGGGTGATTATTCCGAGGTTGTAGATTGGGTGATTTCTCAACCGTGGAGCAACCAAACAGTGGGTGTGTACGGAGTCTCTTATTTGGGTATCAGCGCGATTTTAACGGCTGCGAAAAATCACCCTGCGGTTAAAGCTGCGTTTCCAATAGTGCCGATTGGTGATGGTTACCGAGACATTGTGTTCACTGGAGGACAAGTCAACCCGACCTTTATACCGCTATGGATGGGGTTGGTGACCGGGCTTGGCGTGGTGCCGTTTGATGCTTTACAAACGGACCCGGCCCGGGGGATTGAGTTGTTGGTGTCGCACCTATTGAATGGGGTTGTTCAATTTCAGGTGCCAACAATTCTCAAGGCGCTTTTGGGCGAAAATGAAACAGCATTTGATGGTGAGTTTTGGAAAACCCGTTCTCCGCTTGAACAGGCTGACAACATCAAGGTGCCCACTTTCATCGTGGGCGGCCTTCGTGACCTCTTCCAACGAAGCGAGCCCATGTGGTTTGAGCAGTTAAAGGGCCAAACCACAGCCAAACTATTGATAGGGCCTTGGACGCATATTGAATCTGCCGGAATTCCAAGCGATGGGTTGCCTCGTGACGGGGTTCCTACTTTGCAACAAATTCAGTTGATGTGGTTTGATCAGTACTTAAAAGGCATGGATGTAGGCGCGGACAAGTTGCCCAACGTGACACAGTATGTGCTGGGGCATGAAAAATATGTGACAGCCAGTGATTGGCCTCATCCAGGTGTCCAGGCCA
>JAHJCM010000036.1 GCA_018812945.1 Gammaproteobacteria bacterium
CGCGAAAATTTTTATCAGCTCTGGTGAACACGACATGGCTGAAAACATCATTCACCTGGTGTTGGCACGTCTGCCCGATGCGCCTGTGGGCACCAAGGAAATTTCCCTGTTCCTGGTACCGAAATTCATTCCCAATGCCGATGGCTCGCTGGGTGCGCGCAACCCGATTTTCTGTGGCGCCATTGAACACAAAATGGGTATTCACGGCAACGCCACTTGCCAGATGAACCTGGACGGCGCAACCGGCTGGCTGATTGGTCAACCCCACCGCGGCTTGGCGGCCATGTTCGTGATGATGAACGCAGCCCGCCTGGGCGTGGGCATGCAGTCACTGGGCCTGACTGAAGTGGCTTATCAAAACGCTGTGGTGTATGCCAAGGACCGTATTCAAAGCCGTTCGCTGACTGGCCCCAAGGCCACTGACAAACCTGCTGACCCCATCATCGTTCATCCCGATGTGCGGAAAATGTTGCTCACCACTCGCGCATACGCCGAAGGTGGCCGTGCACTGTGCATGTGGACCGCACTGGAACTGGACAAGGAATTGAACCACCCTGATGAAGCGGTTCGCAAGGAAGCATCCGAAATGGTTGCCCTGGCCACGCCAATCGTAAAAGCCTTCATTACAGACAACGCTTGGGAAGCCACATCACACTGCATGCAAGTGTATGGCGGCCACGGTTACATCGCTGAGTGGGGCATGGAACAGTATGTTCGTGACAGCCGCATCAACATGATTTACGAAGGCACCAACACCATTCAGTCACTAGACCTGCTAGGTCGTAAAGTGCTGGGCGACGGTGGCGCCAAGCTGATGAAGTTCGGCAAAATGGTGCGCGCCTTGTGCGAAGCGGAAGCCAATAACCCAGCCATGAAAGAGTTCATTGAACCCCTGGCCGACCTGGGCGACAAGGTCAGCAAACTGACCATGGAAATCGGTGGCAAGGCCATGCAAAACCCCGATGAAGTGGGTGCTGCTGCCGTGGATTATCTGCGTGTTGTAGGTCACCTGTTCTACGCCTACTTCTTTGCGAAAGCGGCAAAAATCGCCTTTGAAAAACAGTCCGGTGGCGTCAAGTTCTACACCGCCAAACTGCACACAGCCCGTTTCTACTTCCAGAAAATGTTGCCCGAAACCGCCATGTTGATTCGCAAGGCGCGTGCCGGTTCCAGCAGCCTGATGGAAATGGAAGCTGACCTGTTCTAAGAAACCTGTCCCGTAGTACCCCGCAGCCTGCAATCGGCTGCGGGCGTTCAAACCAATTAACTCGAAGGAGACACGCGTGTCCAATTTCATCGTTCGCAAAGTCGCCGTGCTCGGCGCTGGCGTGATGGGCGCACAAATTGCTGCCCACTGTGCCAATGCCAAAGTGCCTGTGGTGCTGTTTGATTTGCCAGCCAAGGAAGGCCCCAAGAATGGCATCGTAGACAAAGCCATTCTGAACCTGACCAAACTGAAGCCTGCACCGTTTGGCGCGAAAGACGTTGCGCAATATGTGCAAGCCGCCAACTACGAAGAGCATCTCGAATTGCTGCAGGGCTGCGACCTGGTGATTGAAGCCATTGCCGAACGCATGGACTGGAAACACGACCTGTACAAAAAAGTGGCACCGCACATCAACGCCACTGCAATTTTTGCAACCAATACATCGGGCTTGAGCATTTCCAAACTCAGCGAAGGTTTTGATGCAGAACTGAAGAGCCGCTTCTGTGGCGTTCACTTCTTCAACCCACCGCGCTACATGCACCTGTGCGAACTGATTCCGCTGCCGACTACACGCCAGGACATTCTGGACAATCTGGAAACTTTCCTGACCACCACCTTGGGCAAGGGCATCATTACTGCGAAAGACACGCCTAACTTTGTGGCCAACCGCGTGGGCGTGGCCGGCATGCTGGCCACGATGGCTGAAGCGCAGAAGTACGGTATTCCATTCGACATCGTGGACCAACTGACCGGTTCCAAACTGGGCCGTGCAAAATCCGCCACCTTCCGCACAGCCGACGTGGTGGGTCTGGACACCATGGGCCACGTGATTGCAACCATGCAAAACACACTGCCCAACGACCCGTTTGCACCCAGCTACGCAACACCTGCCGTGTTGAAAACACTGGTTGAAAAAGGCGCACTGGGTCAGAAAACCAAAGGCGGCTTCTTCAAGAAAGAGGGTAAGCAGATCATGGTGTTCGATGCGAACTCCAGCAGCTATGTGCCTTCCGAAGGCAAGGCCGACGAAGGCGTGCTGAAGATTTTGAAGAACCGCAATGTGGCCGAACGCATGGCTGCGCTGCGTGCTTCCGAGCATCCACAAGCGAAATTCCTGTGGGCGATTTTCCGCGACGCATTCCACTACATCGCATTCCACTTGAACGACATCGCGGACACTGCACGTGAAGTTGATTTCTCACTGCGCTGGGGTTACGGCTGGACAGAAGGTCCTTTCGAAACCTGGCAAGCCGCAGGCTGGAAGCAGGTTGCAGAATGGGTGAAGGCCGATATTGATGCGGGTGAAGCCCTGTGCAATGCACCACTGCCCGCCTGGGTATTCGAAGGCCCTGTGGCTGCAAACGGCGGCGTGTACAGCACAGCCGGCGCATTCAGCCCTGCCAGCAATTCTTTTGTTGCTCGCAAAGATCTGCCCGTCTACAAGCGCCAAATTTTCCGCGCCAAAGTATTGGGTGAAACAACCGTGACTGGCCACAACGGTGGCACCACGATTAAAGAAAACGATGCTGTTCGCATTTGGACTGCACCTGGCCATGATGACGTGTTGATTTTGTCGATCAAAACCAAAATGCACGCCATTGGTCCCGATGTAATCACCGGTACTCACGAAGCCATTGCATTGGCCGAGAAAAGCTACAAAGGTCTGGTGCTTTGGAGCCCAGATGAGCCTTTCAGTGCAGGTGCCGATTTGCAAGCCATGCTGCCCGCATTCATGCAAGGCGGCGGTAAGGCCATCGAGCCCATGGTGGCAGAATTCCAGAAAGGCACTGCTGCGCTGAAATATGCACAGGTACCCACAGTGGCTGCTGTAACTGGCCTGGCTTTGGGTGGTGGTTGCGAATTCGCAATTCACTGTGCTGCTCGCGTTGCAAACCTGGAAAGCTACATGGGTCTGGTGGAAGTGGGCGTTGGCCTGATTCCCGGCGGTGGTGGCTTGAAGGAAATCGCGATCAACGCTGGCCTGGCTGCTCAAAAAGCAGGTTCATCCGATGTATTGGCCTTCCTGAAAGACGGCTTCATGACCGCAGCAACCGCCAAGGTGGGCACATCGGCCATGGAATGTCGCGATCTTGGTTTCATCAAGGAATCCGACACCATCGTATTCAACAGCCATGAACTGCTGTACGTCGCAATTTCTCGCGCCCGCGCCATGTTCGACGGCGGCTATCGCCCACCTCACAAAATCAAGGGTGTACCCGCCGCAGGCAAATCAGGCTACGCCACGATCAAGGCACAGCTGGTGAACATGCGCGACGGTGGTTTCATTTCCGCTTACGACTTCCATTTGGGCTGCGTAATCGCCGAAGTGGTGTGTGGTGGCGAAATTGAAACTGGCTCCTTGGTGGACGAAGAATGGTTCCTGAATCTGGAACGCAAGCACTTCGTGAAGTTGCTCGACAACCCCAAGACACAAGAACGAATCATGGGCATGCTGCAAACCGGCAAACCCGTACGTAA
>JAHJCM010000252.1 GCA_018812945.1 Gammaproteobacteria bacterium
CGGGTTTTGGGTCGGTGAATCAAGGCCCGTATTATACGGCGGCAAGTGCCCGCATAGGAACAGGCTTTCATGGCAAGAATTGCCAAGTACTTTGGTTTGGTGCCCGCAGGTGGTGCGGGGCGTCGCTTTGGTGGCGCCATTCCCAAGCAATATACGATACTGGGCGCTAAAACAGTGCTGGAGCGCAGCGTTGAGGCCTTGTTGGCCGATCCACGTGTGGAACGGGTATTTGTGGTGGTGGCCAGTGACGACTCGACCGCCACAACGCTGTTTCGAGGCAACCCACGGGTGGAATGCTTGCCATTGGGTGGGCAGGAGCGTGTGAACAGCGTTCTCAATGGCCTGAACCATTTGCTTGAAAATTTTCTGGTTAGTGAAACCGATTGGGTTTTGGTGCACGATGCTGCCCGCCCTGGTTTAAGTGCTGCAGCTTTGAAAAGTCTGATTGACCAAGGCAGTGAACACATTGCGGGCGCGTTGTTGGCTGTGCCTGTGGCGGATACCTTGAAGAAAACCAGCTTGGCCCAAGAAGGCGAGGTGATTGCCCAACACACGGTACCCAGAGACCACTTGTGGGCGGCGCAGACGCCGCAAATGTTTCGGGCACAAGCGCTTAGCATGGCTATTTCCGAGTGCTTGTACAAAGGTGCCCAGTTAACCGACGATGCCAGTGCGATTGAAACCCTGGGCATTGGTCCCCTGATCGTTCCGGGGCATGTGGAAAACATGAAAATTACCCAAGCTGAAGATTTGCGGACAGTGGCCAGATTGCTTGGTTTGCATCAGGAGAATTTTGAATGAGCGAAATTGGCCGCTTGAGAGTGGGGCAGGGGTATGACGTACATCGCCTGGTCGAAGGGCGTCGGCTGATTTTGGGCGGAGTACACATTCCTTTCGAGCTCGGTTTGCTGGGTCATTCCGATGCAGATGCCTTGTTGCACGCCATTACTGATGCAATTTTGGGGGCCTGCGCCATGGGCGATATTGGCACCCACTTTTCTGACATGGACCCCCAGTTTGAAGGGGCTGACAGTGGTGTGCTGTTAAAAAAGGTGATCGAAAAAGCGAAGCGAAAGGGTTTCACCTTGATCAACATCGACTCCACCTTAATTTGCCAAAGCCCGAAACTTGCCCCACACATGGCTGCCATGCACGCCAGTTTGAGCAGCCTTTGTGGCTTGCCACTGGATGCAGTCAACATCAAAGCCAAAACCAACGAAAAACTGGGTTATCTTGGGCGCAAGGAGGCCATTGAGGCGCAAGCTGTGGTGTTGATGGTGAAGGGCGAGTGATGGTTTCCCGTTTTATTTTGGCAATTAGCACCAGTTCAGGCGTAGCCAAGGTGGCTGCAGCCACTGAGCCTCTCGAATTAAATGCGCATGCGGCGGACTTGTTCAGCTTTGAAATTACTGATTACAAGAGCCAGTCTGCCCAACTATTGCCTTTGATTCAGCACCACCTTGAACTCGGCAATTTAAAGCCTGCCCAGTGTGCAGCAATTGCTGTAGATATTGGCCCTGGTGGTTTTACCAGCTTGCGCACAGCTTGCGGTATTGCCCAAGGCCTGGCTGTGGCCTGGCAAGTGCCCACTGTGCCGTTGAGCAGCTTTGAATGCATGTTGCCTGCTCGGCAGCAAGAGCTGCCAGTTACGGTTTTGATGGATGCACGTTTGCATGAAATTTACGCAGCCTGCATTCAGCGAACTGCACAGGGCACAGCATGGGTCAAGCCACCCCATTTGTTGGCAATGCACGAATTGCAGAAAATTCAGGGGCCGGCTGTGTGCGATGCACATTTGTATGCGCAGCTACACAACCCAGGCCCAGACGTGTTGCTGGGGGCCGTGTGCGCAATTCGCCTGGCACAATTGGCATGGCAGGAATTCCTGGCAGGTCGAGTGGCTGCACCGTTTGATTGTCAGCCTTTGTATGTTCGCGACAAGGTCGCCCAAACCACCACTGAACGATTGGCGTTAAAGCATGGCGCTGTTTAGTATTCGACCCATGACAGAGGCTGATGTGCCTGCTGTAATTCTGGTTGAGAACCAGATTTACGAGTTTCCCTGGACAGACCGGAATTTTTTGGACTCTTTGCGGGCGGGTTATCACATGCACTGCATGTGGTTGGATGAGCAACTTGCAGGTTACATTGTCATGATGCATGTAGTGGATGAATACCACTTGCTGAACATATCTATTCGTGCCGATTTGCAAGGTTTGGGGCACGGTAAGCACTTGTTGCAATGGGGCATTGGCCAGGCCAAACTGGCCAGTTCGACCGGCATGTTGCTGGAGGTCAGGCCCAGCAACGTGACTGCAAAAAACCTGTATGAGAAAGAGGGGTTCAAATTGATTGGGGTCCGCAAGAATTATTACCCGTCTCAACTGGGCCGCGAAGACGCCTTGGTGATGTTCAAACGATTTACAGGTTGACCGCAATGACAAGCACTCGAAGTAAAGCCGACTTGTTCAATGCCATGGGTATCGGCCCTGTTTGGGAATTGCGCAACCAAGAAAGCGAGTCAAAGCCGGACACGATCGCAAGTAGCGTGGGGACCAATGCAATTTTGCCTGCTTCACTCTCGCTTGAATCATTGCGAGAAAGTGTAGCCACCTGCAAACAATGCGGCTTGTGCGAAACCCGCAAGCAAACCGTATTTGCCGATGGCATACCGCATGCACCCCTGATGGTGGTGGGAGAAGGGCCGGGCGTGGAAGAAGATGCGACGGGCCTGCCATTTGTGGGCAAGTCAGGGCAATTGTTGGATCGCATGTTGAAAGCGATTGGCGCAAGCCGTACAAACAACACCTACATTGCCAATGTGGTGAAGTGCCACCCACCGGGTAATCGCAATCCCGAGCAGGCAGAAATTGACCAATGTTCTCCCTACCTGGTTCAGCAAATCAAGGCCAGTGGGCCCAAAGTGTTGTTGCTGGTTGGGCGTTTTGCAATTCAAACCCTTCTGAATACCAAAAAGCCAGTGGGCGAATTGCGGGGATTGGTTCACCAAGTTAGCCTGGATGGTCTTGATATTCCTGCAGTGGTTACTTACCACCCAGCGTACCTGTTGCGCAGGCCGGAGGAAAAATCAAAAGCGTGGGACGATTTGTTGTTGTTGAAACAGCAAGGTTTAATTTAAGCCGTCTGTCACAGAGGCACGCCCACAGGGCGGTCCTCTCCTATTCGGGCTTCCACGTTGTACAGGCGCTGGTTGCGGCGGTGCCACAGAATTACCATCAGCATGGTGGCCATCACAAAGCCGCCGAACATCAGAATCACATTGTTCACATGCACATCAAAACTGATCAAGATGGCGTAAATGGCAAGCATGGTCAGCACTGAAATATTTTCATTGAAATTTTGAATGGCAATCGATCGGCCAGCGCTCATCAGCACATGGCCCCGGTGTTGCAGCAAAGCGTTCATGGGTACCACGAAAAATCCGCTCAGTGCGCCGATCACGGTAATTAGCAGGTAGGCCATGCCCTGATTGTTCACCAGCACCATGGTCATGCAAACAATGCCCATTAATATACCCATGGGCAGCACCAACATTGATTTTTTCAGCGGGATCATTTTGGCCGCGGCCACAGCACCGGCCGCCACGCCAAATGCGCAAACGCCTTGCAGAATTGCGCCTTTGTCCAAAGGCAGGCCCAAGGCACTTTCTGCCCATTTCAGCACGATAAATTGAAGCGTGGCCCCAGCACCCCAGAACAGCGTGGTAACGGCCAGTGAAATTTGTCCCAGTTTGTCGTTCCACAGTTGCTTTACACAGCCGTAAAACTTGCGGGTCATGATGATTGGGTGATTCAACTGTGGCTCGTATCGAGCGCCTGTGTCTGGGATCTTGAAGTTGAAAATAGCCGCGATCAAATAGCCTGAAGTAATCACAAAGATGGCAGCCTCTGCAGGCGTGTCCATATTGTCGGTCACACCTGGAATGTGTAGCTGCATCAGGTACTGGCTAGTGCTTGGCGCAATCAATATGCCACCAAGTACGGTGCCCAGAATAATCGATAGCACTGTAAGTCCTTCGATCCAGCCATTGGCCTCTACAAGCCTGTCATGTGGTAACAGCTCGGTCAGGATGCCATATTTCGCGGGTGAGTAGGCTGCAGCGCCCAGACCAACCACCGCGTAAGAAAGCAGGGGGTGTACGCCAAAGAACATCATCAGGCAACCCACAATTTTGATGGAGTTGGTGATCAACATGACCCTGCCTTTGGGCAATGTGTCTGCAAACCCGCCAACGAAGGGGGCCAGCACCACGTACGACACCACGAAGAACAGTTTCAGCAATGGGGTCATCCAGTCAGGCGACTGGATCTGAAACAGCAATGCGATTGCCGCAATCAAAAGTGCATTGTCTGCAAGCGACGAGAAAAACTGCGCCGCCATGATGGTGTAAAAGCCGGGTTTCATTCAACTGTGAATTGAGCGAAATCCATTTAGTGCGATTTCGCCGTTTCGCTGCTCGTTCAACGGTGTTGAGGCGTTATATCATATCCAGACGCTTCGCGTATTAAGCAATGCCTTTTTTATAAAGTTCGAGCCAACCCCTAAACCACCAATTGCCAGCCCATGCCGCGACCCATACGTGCAGTGGTCAAACCCGCCGCCATCTCTGCCAATATCAATAGAATCAAGGAATTGCTGGGCAATGTCGCGGTGATGCCAGTGGTGAAAGCCAATGGCTACGGGCATGGTTTGGAAAGAATTATTGATGGCCTGCGCGAGGCTGACGCCTTGGCCATTTTGGAAATTGAGGGCGCGACCCGCTTGCGCCACCTGGGTTGGAACAAGCCAATTGTGTTACTCGAAGGCTGCTTTGACCAGGCCGATCTGCTTACCGCCTTGGAGTTACGTTGTGATTGGGTGGTTCACAATCACAAGCAGTTAGATGATCTCGAGTTTCTTGCGAAGCAGGCACTTGCACACAAGCCCAGAATTTTCTTGAAGTTGAACACCGGCATGAATCGCTTGGGGTTTCAGTCTGCTCAAGCGCAAACTGCCATTCAGCGGCTGGATGAGTTCACCTTGAAACACGATTGGCCCACACCAGTTTTGATGACGCACTTTGCCAATGCAGATGAAGCGGAGCCGAGGGTCCGCTTGCCTTTTGTGCAACATCAGCATCAAGCCTTGATGGGGCTGAAGCCTGCCCATTGGCAAAGCAGTCTGGCCAATTCAGCCGGCAGCCTCAATTTCCCGATGTTGGCCGGTGATATTACCCGCCCTGGTATTGCTATTTATGGCGCCACCCCTGGTCCCGATGCGGCGGCCAATTATGGCCTGAAGCCAGCAATGATTTTCAGCAGCGAAATCATTGCAATTCAAGAGGTAAAACAAGGTGACAGAGTGGGTTATGGTTCGCGTTGGGAAGCGAGCAACAGCGGGCGTATCGCGGTGGTGGCTTGCGGTTACGCCGATGGTTACCCGCGCCACGCACCGGACGGAACGCCCACGTATGTTGAAGGGCATGTTGCGCCTGTCGCAGGCCGCGTGTCGATGGACATGATGACCATCGATGTAAGTCACATTCCAAATGCTGAGGTCGGCAGTGCGGTTGAGTTGTGGGGCGAACACATTCCTGTTGATGTTGTGGCCGACCGTTGTGGCACCATTGGCTATGAATTGTTGTGCGCGATTTCCCCTCGCGTGCCATTTTTTAAAGCCTAGACCTAAAAGGGACATGCCGTTTTGGCCAAAATTAAAAGTCAATATCAGTGCACTGAATGCGGTGCGGTGTTTGCCAAATGGCAGGGTCAGTGCACGGATTGCAGCAGTTGGAATACTCTGGTGGAGTCGGTTGTCAGCAACGCTGCGCCCCCCAAACACAGCCGCTTCGCAGCGCTGGCTGCGCAAAGCAGCAGTGTAATCAAGCTTTCCGAAATTCAAGCGCAAGACCACCCGCGTTTCAGCAGTGGTGTACCCGAATTTGACCGTGTGCTGGGAGGTGGAATGGTGCCCGGCATGGTGGTGTTGCTGGGTGGCGATCCTGGCATTGGTAAATCCACCTTGCTCTTGCAGTCTATGGTCACCTTGGCCAAAACCACATCGGCTCTGTATGTTAGCGGTGAAGAATCTGCCGGGCAGATTGCCTTGCGCGCCCAAAGGCTTGGGCTGGAACACACCAACCTGAATGTACTGACAGAAATTCAGCTGGAGCAAATTGTTGCCCAGCTTGAAACACACAAACCTCAAGTGCTGGTTATCGACTCTATTCAAACCCTGTACACCAGCGAGTTAAGCGCTGCGCCGGGATCGGTCAGCCAGGTGCGCGAATGTGCAAGCCAGCTGACACGGCTTGCAAAGGCCATGGGGATCACCACCATTTTGGTGGGCCATGTCACCAAAGAAGGCACACTGGCCGGGCCACGTGTGCTTGAACACATTGTGGACACGGTGTTGTATTTCGAAGGGGATTCACAATCTTCATTCCGTTTGGTGCGTGCATTTAAAAACCGGTTTGGCGCAGTGAATGAACTGGGTGTATTTGCCATGACTGACCGTGGTTTGAAAGGTGTCAACAACCCCTCGGCCCTGTTTTTGTCGCAAACAGCAGAATGGGTGGCGGGTTCCTGTGTAATGTGCACGCAAGAAGGCGCCAGGCCATTGCTGGTTGAAATCCAGGCCTTGGTGGACTCCTCACATTCACCTTCACCGCGCAGGTTGTCAGTGGGCCTCGAGCAAAACCGTCTGGCCATGCTGCTGGCGGTGATGCATCGCCATGCGGGCCTGCAGTTTTTTGATCAGGATATTTTTATCAATGCGGTGGGTGGCGTACGAATTTCAGAACCTGCGGCCGACCTCGCGATTGTTTTGGCCATGGTGTCCTCGTTGCGCAACAAACGCTTGCCCAAAGAGTTGGTAGTGTTTGGCGAAATCGGTTTGTCTGGTGAGTTGCGCCCAGCACCGCGTGGGCAGGAAAGGTTGCGAGAAGCTGCAAAACTCGGCTTTACCCATGCGATTGTGCCGGCCAGCAACGCACCCAAGCAGCCGATAGACGGAATTGAAGTGATTGGCGTGGATCGCGTGGAGAAGGCGCTTGCCGCGCTGAGAGACAAGCTGGATTGCTTTTGACTCAATTTTGACTTGACCTGTGATTGATACGACAATTGCGCAGATAACAATAAATTCACTCTACTGAGCGATCCATGTCCAAAAGCCGTTTGTTTTTGCCTGTTGTGTGGGCCGCCGTGGGTTCACTCCTGCTTGCCGCCTGTTCCCGCCCCGAAATTGACACCACTGAAGTCATTCGACCAGTTCGTGTGATTGAGCTGCAAGCCGGTGGCAGCACTTTTGAAGAAAGTTTTCCCGGGCAAATTGAACCCCGTTTTCAAGCAAAACTCAGCTTTCAGGTCGGCGGGAAATTGACGGCACGCCTGGTGGACGTTGGAGATAAGGTCACGAAAGGCCAGGTACTTGCAAAAATTGATCCCCGGGATTTGAGCCTTGCCTTGCAGGCGGCCCAAGCGCAGTTTGATGCAGCAGCCACTGAGCATGCGCAGTTAAAAACTGATCTGGATCGCGCCAAAACCCTGAAACAACAAAATTTTATCAGCCAGGCCGAGCTTGATCGTCGACAGTTGGCTTTCGATGCTGCGGGCAGTCGTTTGAGTCAGGCTCGCGCCCAGTTGAGCACGCAGGCCAATCAACGGCAATATGGCGACCTGCGTGCTCCGGGCAGTGGTGTCATTTCCAGCGTGTATGCCGAAGCAGGGCAGGTGTTGGCGCCAGGTCAGGCTGTGGTTCAGTGGGCTGATGAGAATGATGTGCAGGTCAGCATGGCTGTGCCCGAGAGTCGGGTCAGTGCGATCAAGCCGGGTCAGGATGCGCGCGTACTGCTCTGGTCTGGTAAACAGTCTTTGGATGCAAAAGTGCGGGAAGTTTCTCCGGTGGCAGACCCGGTAACACGCACGTTTGCGGTGTTACTGGATGTCAACGATCCTGCCAGAATTTCCCGTTTTGGAATGAGCGCGACAGTGCAGTTTTCAACTGCCGCCAAGTCGACCGCATTCAAGCTTCCAATTTCAGCCCTGGTGGCCGAACACACTGGTGCTTTTGTGTGGGTATTTGATGAAAAGCAGGGTGTGGTCAACAAACGGGTTGTTCAACCCCATGACGTCTCTGAAAGTGACTTTCTGGTCAAAGATGGCCTAAGCAATGGCGAGTTGATAGTTACTGCCGGCACCCATGTTCTGAACGAAGGCCAAAAGGTTCGTCGCTTCATTGAAACAAGCGATCTTTCCAAATGAGAAAAATCAACCTGTCGCGCTGGGCGCTCGAAAACCAGCCATTGGTTCGTTATCTCTTGGCGGTGTTCATTTTCGCCGGAGTCGCAGCATTTTTCTCCTTGGGTCAAGAAGAGGATCCGCCCTTTGTGTTTCGAGGCATGGTGGTGCGTGCTTACTGGCCAGGTGCTACAGCGATGCAAATGGGTCAACAGGTGGCCGACCCGATCGAAAAGGTGATTCAGGAAATTCCCTACGCCTATAAAATTCGCTCGTATTCCAAGCCTGGTGAAACCGTTATTTTTCTTCAACTGGATGACAGCGCACCGCCCAGGCAAGTGGCCGACATTTGGTACACCACTCGAAAACGGGTCAGCGACATGGCGGGAACACTACCGCGTGGAGTAGTGGGGCCATTTTTCAACGATGAGTTTGGCGATACCTTTGGGGTGTTGCTCGCATTCTCTGCAGATGGATTCAAGTACGCTGAGCTAAAGGACTTCGTGACACAGGTACGTCAGGAAATGCTCAAAGTGCCTGATGTGGCCAAGGTGCAGCTATTTGGCGTTCAACCCGAGAAAGTGTTTATCGACATCTCGCATTACAAAATTGCCCAATTGGGTATTTCTGCGCAAGACATCTTCAATCAAATCAACAGCCAGAATGCCGTGACCTCTCAGGGTGTTTTGAGCCTGGATGAACAAAAAGTGTGGTCTAGGGTACAGGGGCAGTTTGAGTCCATTGAAGACCTTGCCAACCTGCCGATTCGGGCGGGAAAAAACACACTCCTGCTCAAAGACATTGCCCACGTTCATCGCGGTTATCAAGACCCGCCGGTGTCCAAAATGCGCTTCAATGGCAAAGAGGTAATTGGCTTGGGGATTTCCATGGTCAATGGTGGCGACATCATCCGCCTGGGCCAAGAGTTGGAAAAAGTTGAGCGCCGCATACTGGCTGAACTCCCCGTGGGCATTGAACTTCAGCGCGTTGCGGATCAGCCCAAATCAGTCAGTACCTCGGTCAATGAGTTTGTGAAAGTGTTGGTTGAGGCGATTGTGATTGTGTTGGCGGTCAGCTTTTTGAGTTTGGGGCTGCACGGCAAACCGTTTCGAATTGATACCCGACCGGGCTTGGTCGTTGCGCTGACCATTCCTCTTGTGTTGGCGCTTACCTTTTTGGCCATGTCGTTTTTCAACATTAACCTGCACAAAATTTCGCTGGGCGCGTTGATTATCGCCTTGGGTTTGCTGGTGGATGATGCAATCATTGCGGTTGAAATGATGGTTCGCAAGCTTGAAGAGGGTTATTCGCGTTTCGACGCGGCTATTTTTGCTTACGACTCCACCGCGATTCCCATGCTGACCGGCACCCTGATTACAGCAGCGGGCTTTCTGCCCATTGCCCTGGCGCAGTCGGCGGCTGGTGAATACACCTATTCAATTTTTGCGGTGACCGCCATTGCCTTGGTGTTGTCTTGGTTTGTCGCAGTTATTTTTGTGCCTTACATTGGCTATTGGTTGCTTAAAAAGCCCAAAGAGGGGCAAGGCCACACGGAGGTGTTCGACACGCCGTTCTACCAGCGTTTTCGCCGCTGGATTGAGGTGTGCGTTAACCACCGCTGGATCACGATATCGGTCACCGTGCTGGCTTTTATCGGTGGCGGCTATTCTTTCAAATTTATTGAACAGCAGTTTTTCCCTGATTCCAACCGTTTGGAAATCATGGTGAATTTGTGGTTGCCCGAGGGCACCGCATTTGAGGAAACCGAAAAACAGGCGATCAAGCTTGAGCAGTGGTTGGCCAAGCAACCCGAAGTGCAGGGGTATGCCAGTTTTGTGGGTGATGGCGCACCGCGTTTTTACCTGTCGCTGGATCAAAAGTTTGTGCAAAGCAATTTGGCCGAGTTGATTGTCATTCCCAAAACATTCGAAGACCGGGAAATACTTCGAGGCAAATTGAAAGCGCATCTGGAAGGCAACTTTCCCGACATTCGCCCACGAATTACCCTGTTGCCCAATGGCCCGCCCGTCACTTATCCAGTGCAGTTTGTGGTGCAGGGCCCGGATCCCCGCGTGGTGCGCGTGGTGGCCGACAAGGTGAAAGAGGCGGTTGCCGCCAGCGAATATACCCGTGGCACGCACGACAACTGGAATGAAAACATCAAGGTCATGAAAGTGGAGGTGGACCAGGCTCGCGCCCGTGCCTTGGGAGTCAGCAGCCAAAGCATTGCCGAGTCCTCGCATGTCATATTGTCGGGCGCAACCATTGGGCAGTACCGGGAAAACAACCGTTTGATCGACATTGTGTTTCGCAATCCCGAAAGCGAGCGCGACACCCTGGCTGAACTCATGAATGCCAACGTTCCCACGGCAAGCGGTGCTTATGTGCCTTTGTCTCAGGTTGGCAAAGTGAATATGACATTTGAGCCCGGTGTAATCTGGCGCGAAGGCGGCGAATTTGCCATTACAGTGAAAGCCGATGTGGTCTCCGGCATTCAGGGCACCACTGTGGCCTTGGCCATGAACAAGGCACTGGACCCACTTCGTGCTGAATTACCGCTGGGTGTATCAGTGAATCTGGATGGCCTTGCCGCTGATTCTGGCAAGGCCCAGCAGTCCATCATGGCCAATGTGCCTTTGATGCTGTTTATTGTGCTTACCTTGCTGATGTTGCAACTGAAAAGCTTTGGGCGAACCTTGCTGGTTTACTTCACCGGCCCGCTGGGCATTATCGGTGCTGCTTTGGCCTTGATCGTCACCGCACGCCCGTTTGGTTTTGTAGCGCAACTGGGCGTGATCGCCTTGTTCGGCATGATTATTCGAAATTCGGTTATCTTGGTGGACCAAATCGAGCAAGACAGGGCGGCTGGCGTAGATCCCTATGAGGCCATCATTGGTTCGACCATTCGGCGCTCTAGGCCAATTTTACTGACTGCAGCGGCCGCAGTACTGGCCATGATTCCATTGATGCGTTCGCAGTTCTGGGGGCCAATGGCGGTGGCGATTATGGGTGGGTTGATTGTGGCTACCCTGTTAACCCTGTTTTTCCTGCCAGCCCTATATGCCGCGGCTTATCGAATTCGCAAACCCAAGTTGTAAACCGGGGTTGGAAATTACAATCTCAGTACCTGTGTTGTCCATGCAATGCTGAATTTCTTGAATGGAGTAATGATTTTTTGCTCAGTCAATAAACGGAAACCAGCGGCCTGGTGCACTTTCAGTTCGGCAGCACGCATGCGGAACAATGCCCGCAATGGCCTGAAGACAAGGCGCTGGTCTGCAGGCATGTTTCTCCAGGCTGCGTTGGCTTTTTCAAGCAAATGCTCACCCACCTCGCTGAACAGGGTTGTACTGGCCTCGCTGTGTTCCCTGCGTTTAATTTGTTCTGCCGTTACCCCATGTTTGGCGAGCAATTCAACAGGCAAGGGCTGAAACCCCTGGTCCAGGTACTTCGCCAGCCTGAGCAACTGGCAAAGGCGGGTGGCTGAAGTCCAGAATTCCAGCAACTGTGTGCAATCCGTGTTTTGATACCCAAAACGGGCCCGAACCAAGTGGACCCAGGGTTTGGTTTCCAATAGTACGTCGTTGTGCCAATCCGCCATACTGTTGTAACGCTTGGGCTCGCATCCGCTGGCCACCCGGTTAATCAATTCGCCCCAGTGCTCTGCCGGTAGTGTGGCAATCACGGGTTTTGATATCGCGGTAATGACCGGGTGAGGGTTGCTGTTGCCCCCGGCGTTGGCGAGTGCGTTTTGCCACCAGCCCAGTTTGACCTGTGTAAGGCCAGCCTCCAGCTGCTTCAGGCAAGCCTGCCGCAACTCGTGGTTCAAGGTGAAGCAGCCAAGCCAAAATGCCTTCAGTTCCTCGGTTTGAAACAGGGTTGCGTAGTGCAGGGAGGCGGTTTCCCCGCTTACTTTCTCGCGGCAGTAGGCAAGCGGGTTTTCTAGAGATACAGCCATGTCACCTTCTAATTGGGGGTAATGCAGTCAATAAATGACATTGTAAGGGCTTAAAAGTTAAAATCGGGCTATAATGCGCGCCTGCATGCGGATGTGGCGAAATTGGTAGACGCACCAGATTTAGGTTCTGGCGTAGCAATACGTGAAGGTTCGAGTCCTTTCATCCGCACCACCCCTCTTGTGCCCCGGGTATATCGCTTCTGGGGCGGTCCAGTTTTACCAAGCCCCCGCCAAAGCTGCTTCATACTTGTGTAAGATATCGGGAATTGTAGAGCCTTTACGCCCATTAACCTCCCCCTTGGTCAACCTTGCCAAGGCAACTAGTTCAAGAGTTCCAAATGACTGAAACAACCACCACTGCCAGCACACTCGAGAAAACCATTTCCTTGAAGCTGTCGGTTGAAAAAATCAATGCTGAAGTTGAGAAGCGCCTGAAAAAGGTTGCTCGTACAGCTCGCATGCCCGGTTTTCGCCCAGGTAAAGTGCCCATGAAAATGGTGGTACAAAACTATGGTCCCCAAGTACATTCTGAAGTGTTGAACGATGAAATCGGTCGTACTTTCAGCGAAGAAGTTCAAAAGCAGGATCTGCGTGTGGCTGGTCAGCCCCGCATCGAAGCCGCCAAGGACGCCGCTGACGACGCTTTTGAGTTCAACGCCATTTTTGAAGTGTTCCCCGAAGTGAAGTTTGGCGACTTCGCCACGCTTGAAATTGAGAAAACAGTGGTTGAAGTCTCCGACTCTGAAGTGGATAAAACCATTGAAATTCTGCGCAAGCAGCGCGCCAGTTTTGCTGAAGTAGACCGTGGCTCCGCTGAAGAAGACAAGGTTACCCTCGACTTCGTGGGCAAAATTGACGATGTGCCTTTCGACGGCGGCACAGCCGAAGATTTCTCCTTCGTAATCGGCAAAGGTCAAATGCTGCCTGAATTCGAAGCTGCGGCCAAAGGCCTGAAGAAAGGCGAAGAGAAAACCTTCGACTTGGCATTCCCCGCCGATTACCACGGCAAAGATGTTGCCGGTAAAACTGCCCAGTTCACAATCACGATCAAGAAAGTGGAAGGCCCCCAGTTACCTGAGCTGAACGAAGAGTTCGCCAAGGCCATGGGCATCGCTGACGGTTCCTTGGAAAAGCTGCGTGAAGACGTGCGCGTGAACCTGAGCCGCGAAGTCAGTAACCGCACCAAAGCGCAAACCAAAGAAGCAGTCATGAATGCACTGTTGAAAGTGACTGAATTCGATGTGCCCAAAGCCCTGATTCAATCTGAAACCACCGAATTGGCCTCCCGTGCACGCCAGGACCTGAAGGCCCGTGGCATGCAAAACGTGGAAGAAATTCAGCTGCCCGAAGACATTTTTGCTGCACAAGCCGAGCGCCGTGTTCGCTTGGGCCTGATCGTGTCAGACTTGGTAAAAGAAAACAGCTTGCAAGCCAAGCCCGAGCAGGTGCGTGCCTTCATCGAAGAGCAGGCACAAAGCTACGAGAACCCTGCGGAAGTGATGCAGTGGTATTTTCAGGATCGCGCCCGTTTGGCGGATGTGGAAGCGGTTATTCTGGAAGACAATGTGGTTGAATTCGCTTTGAGCAAATCCAAAGTGGTTGAAAAGAAATTGTCCTTTGACGAACTGATGGGAAATAAATAAATGATGTGGAACCCTCGCTCTATGACGAACAACATGAACAATTCTGGTGCGCTTGAAACCCAGGGCAATATGTACGTGCCCATGGTGATTGAGCAAAGTGGTCGGGGCGAGCGGGCCTATGACATTTATTCGCGCTTGCTCAAAGAGCGCGTTATTTTCCTGGTGGGGCCGATCAACGACCAAATGGCCAACGTCATCGTGGCGCAAATGTTGTTCCTCGAAAGCGAAAACCCCGACAAAGACATCGCGCTGTATATCAACAGCCCCGGTGGTTCTGTATCGGCCGGTATGGCCATTTACGACACCATGCAGTTCATCAAACCCGATGTTTCAACCCTGTGTACAGGCTTGGCGGCCAGTATGGGCGCGTTCTTGTTGTCCTCTGGCACCAAGGGCAAGCGTTTTTCGCTGCCCAATAGCCGAATCATGATTCACCAGCCTTTGGGTGGCGTGCAGGGTCAGGCATCCGACATTGAAATTCATGCCAAGGAAATCTTGTATTTGCGTGAGAAATTGAACGGAATACTGGCAGAGAACACAGGTAAGTCAATCGAAGAGATTGCACGTGACACAGATCGTGATAACTTTATGGGTGCAGACTCTGCCAAAGAGTATGGCTTGATTGACGACGTGTTGAAGCACCGTGTGC
>JAHJCM010000253.1 GCA_018812945.1 Gammaproteobacteria bacterium
AGCTCAGTTGCTTTTTTGGGCCGCTGTTTGGAGTTGGCGTATCAATTCGCTGGTTTCAAACAGTGGTAAACCCATAATGCCAGAATGACTGCCGGAAATGTGACGAACGTATTGCCCTGCGATCCCCTGAATGCCGTAGGCACCCGCTTTGTCGAAGGGTTCGCCGCTGTCGATATAGGCTTGAATGAAGGTTTCGGGAATCTCGGAGAATTCCACGTGCGACGTTTGCACGGCGTTTTGGGCAGTGGTGCCGCCCTTGTTGTCAAGCCAGGCACCAGCCACAGCGGTGTGGACTTCGTGGGTGGTGTTGGAAAGGCTATTCAGCATCGCCAATGCTTCGGCGGCATTTTGCGGTTTACCCAGAATATAGCCGTTCAGTGCCACAGTGGTGTCCGCGGCCAATACCAGCCCGCTTAAGCGCTGTGCGCGCATGGCTTCTAGCGCTGCATTCAGTTTTAGCTGAGTAACCCGCTGCACGTAAAGCAATGGGTCTTCGTGTTCAAGCGGTGCTTCAAGCGCTTCCGCCTCAGGGCTGCTCTGGGCCAGAAAAACCTGTACTTTTAATCCGAGTGTTTCAAGTAATTCAAGCCTGCGCGGGCTGCGCGAAGCAAGCCAAACCTGGGCAGGCAGGCCACTGTGCTCGGGGCGAACAGGTGTTTTCATGGTGGGGTTTATTCGCGGTGGTACGGATGCCCAATGGTAATGGAAAATGCGCGGTACAGCGCTTCCACCAACAGCACGCGCGCCAGTGCATGGGGCAAGGTAAGGTCGGAAAGCCGCCACATGCCTTGGCATTGTTGTTTCAGGTGGTCGTCCAGACCATCGGCACTGCCGATGAGCAGGCACAGGGTTTCGCTGCTGTTGTGCCACTTCTGAAGTTGCTCGGCCAGGGCCTTGCTGGTGTGGCGTTCGCCCCTTTCGTCTAGCGCAACCACGCGTGCGCCGCTGGGTATGGCTGCACGAATGCGCTCGGCTTCTTTGGCGAGAATTTGATCCACAGGTTTGCCCGCAGACCGGTCTTCAGGTTTCAGTTCTTTGATGGTCAGCTTCCAGTCGTTCGGAAAACGTTTCTGGAATTGATCGACAGCCTGCTGCGCCCATGGCTCGATCTTGTGAGACAGGGCGATGACGTGGATTTTCAAAGCGAAGAAAAAAACTCAGTTGTACTGGCTTGAATAGGCTTCAGCCTGCTGCGGGAAATAATCCACGCCAGGCATGGGTTTGCTCAGGCTGTGCGGGTTCAATTTCACGCGCACTGGCTTGCCACCCCAAATTTCTTCCAGGTTGTAATACTCGCGAATGGCGGGCTGCATCAAATGCACCACCACATCGCCAAGATCGACCAGTACCCATTCGCCAGTGTCTTCGCCTTCGGTGCTGAACACTTCACCGCCAGCTTCTTTGGTTTTCTCGCGAACGTTGTTGGCCAAAGCGCGGGTTTGGCGGTTTGAAGAGGCTGAGGCAATGATGACTCGGTCAAAAACACCGGTAAGGTGGGTCGTGTCGAAGATGGCGATGTCTTGTGCCTTGATGTCTTCGAGGGCGTCAATCACGACGCGCTGCAGTTTACGCAATTCCATGCAATTCCAAAGGTTTGTTAATTGCCTGAATTCTAACAACTTTCAGGGCTGGGCGCGACCATAAACTGGGTGCTGTGTCAGGTACTTGAACACGGCAGTAGGCAGGCAGGCCTCAAGTTTGAAGCGGGCGGTTTCCCGAACTTCGGCGTTGCCAGACTGTAACAGCTGGAATTGCCTTCGAATTTGGGTTGAACTGATGTTCACGCTGGGCATGGGTATACGAAACAGGCGATCTTGGAGCAAATGTCGTTTTAAAGCCTCGGGTACCTGAAAATCGCCCCACTGGGTGCGGTCCACTACGCCAATACGGGCGTAATCAAACAGGCTTTGCCAATGTTTCCAGCTGGTCAGGTTGGCCAATTGGTCCGCCCCAATCACAAAGGAGAATTTATAGTTGGGGTGCTGTTCGCTTAGCTTCTCAAGCGTATCCACAGTATAGGTGGGCCCAGCATGTTCAATTTCAAAGGGCTCTACGCGCCAGGAGTGCACGCCATCAATGGCCAGTTCAACGAGTTTTTTGCGAACATCGGCAGGTGGGAGGTCTGCGTTGGGTTTTTGCCAGGGTTGGCCTGCCGGCATGAACCACACTTCATCGGCCATGCATTGGGCCTGGGCCGAGCGTGCCATTTGCAAGTGCCCCATGTGGATGGGGTTGAAGGTGCCGCCGATGATGCAGATTTGCCGGCTGGCCATGGCTCAGGCCGCCAGCCAGTCGCGGTCCACCAGAAAGTCGGTGTACAGCCTCGCCTCGGCGCTGCCTGCCTCGGGTTGCCAGTCGTAGCGCCACTTCACTTGGGGGGGCATGCTCATCAGGATGGATTCCGTGCGGCCACCGCTTTGCAGGCCAAACAGGGTGCCACGGTCGAATACCAAATTGAATTCAACGTAGCGGCCGCGTCGATAGGCCTGGAAGTCTCGTTCGCGTTCGCCGTAGGCCATGTTCATGCGACGCTCAACAATAGGCAGGTAGCCTTTCAAAAAGGCATCGCCCACACTGCGCGTCATTGCGAAGCTTTGCTCGAAACCCAGCTCTGAAAAGTCATCGAAGAACACGCCACCCACACCGCGGGGTTCTTTGCGGTGCTTCAGATAAAAATATTCGTCGCACCATTTCTTGAACTTGGCATGGTAGTGCGCACCGAAGGGATCCAGCGCATTTTTGCAGCTTTGGTGGAAATGCTTCGCGTCTTCTTCAAAGCCGTAGTAGGGGGTCAAATCCATGCCGCCACCAAACCACCACACTGATTCGCCTTCCACGGTAGTGGCTGCAAACAGGCGCACATTCATGTGCACTGTGGGTACATAAGGGTTGCGAGGGTGAAATACCAGTGATACACCCATGGCCTCAAAGCTGGCGCCGGCAAGGCCTTGGCGGCTGGCGGTGGCTGAGCCGGGCAACTTGTCGCCCATCACATGGCTGAAATTGACACCGCCACGCTCCAGCAAGCTGCCTTCTTCCAGCACACGGCTGCAACCGCCGCCGCCCTCTGCACGCTCCCAGGAATCGTTCAAAAAAGGTTTGCTCTCGAACTGACCAATGCCCTCAATGATGTTGCTTTGAAGCCCTTGAAGGTATTGCTTGACCTGGTTCAGTTCAGAAGGTGTCATGTTGGGTAAACCTTTTATTTTCTATTAATGGCGCGGTAGCCAATGTCGCTTCTGAATTGCATGCCATCAAAGCTGATGGTGTCGATCAATTCGTAGGCTTTGGCCTGTGCCTGGCGCACGGTGTCGCCCAAGGCGGTGGCGCACAGAACCCGGCCGCCCGCGGTGACTGCCTTGCCGTTTTTCTCAACAGTTCCGGCATGAAATACAACCGCTTCGTCGCTGGCCTCTGCACGCAGTGTAATTTCATCGCCCGTGCGCGGGGTTTGTGGGTAGTTGTGCGCGGCGATGACCACGCCCAGTGCGGTGCGGCGGTCCCATTCTGCTTCAACCTTGTCCAGCGTGCCATCAATGGCGTGGTCGAGCAAATTCACGAAGTCGCTTTTCAGGCGCATCATAATAGGTTGGGTTTCCGGGTCGCCCATGCGGCAGTTGAACTCCAGCACCTTGATGTCGCCCTTGTCGTCGATCATTAAGCCCGCATACAAAAAGCCGGTGTACACCAGGCCGTCTTTTTTCATGCCGGCAATCGTGGGGTAAATCACTTCGCGCATTACGCGGGCGTGCATGGTCGGCGTTACCACGGGGGCGGGGCTGTATGCACCCATGCCACCGGTATTGGGGCCTTGGTCGCCATCCAGCAGGCGCTTGTGATCCTGACTGGTGGCGAGCGGCAG
>JAHJCM010000037.1 GCA_018812945.1 Gammaproteobacteria bacterium
GACCGATTTCAGGTAAAATAGCGAGAAGCCAAACGGTGGGGTCAGGAAAGAGGTTTGCATGTTCATGGCGATCATGACGCCGAACCACACCAGGTCAATGCCCAGTTTGTCAGCCACTGGTACTAGCAATGGAATTACGATAAACGCAATTTCAAAGAAATCCAGAAAAAAGCCCAACACAAAAATCAGGATTTGCACTGCGATCAAGAATCCAAGTTCACCACCTGGCAAATCACCCATGAGTTGTTCCACCCACAGGTCGCCTTCAACCGCCCTGAAAGTAAGACCAAACACGGTAGAGCCAATCAAAATGAACAAAACAAAGCAGGAAAGTTTGGTCGTGGAATCGATTGATTGTTTCAGCAAATCCAGATTCAACCTCTTCTTGGATGCCGCTATCAGCAAAGCACCAACAGCACCCATCGCACCGCCCTCGGTGGGCGTGGCAATGCCCAGAAAAATGGTGCCCAGCACCAGAAATACCAAGGCCAAGGGTGGCATTAACACAAACACCACAGCTTTCAGTATTCGCGCGCCCGAATTGGTTTGACCGATGTAGCAGGCCTCTGGGGGCAAAGCAGGCAGAGCGTTCTTTTGAACGCGTGTAATTACAAACACATAAGCGATGTAGAGCAGCACCAGCAACAAGGCAGGAATTAGCGCTCCTTGGTACATGGCCCCCACTGAAACCCCGAGTTGATCGGCCATGACAATTAGAACCAGCGACGGTGGAATTATTTGGGCCAGTGTTCCCGAAGCAGCGATAACGCCAGTAGACACCGACTGACTGTAGCCATATTTCAACATGATGGGCAAAGAAATAAGCCCCATGGATATGACCGAAGCCGCCACTACGCCAGTGGTGGCTGCCAACAAAGCGCCTACCAATATCACTGCATAGGCCAAACCACCGCGCACCTGGCCAAACAATTGGCCGATGGTCTCCAGCAGGTCTTCGGCCATGCCACTGCGTTCAAGCACCAAGCCCATGAAGGTGAAGAATGGAATAGCGAGCAGGGTTTCATTGCTCATGATTCCGAATATTCGGTCGGGCAGCGCTTGCAGCAAGGCCACGCTCATTAACCCTTGCTCAATTGCGATGTAGCCAAACAGTAGCCCGTTTGCAGCCAGGGCGAATGCGACAGGAAAGCCGCTGACCATGAACAGCAACAGGACTGCAAACATAAGGGGCGCCAACCATTCAACCGGAATTATTGGCATGGTGTGGGGTGTCCTTTGATTACGGCGATTTTTTTGATGATTTCGGAACAAACTTGCAAGCCAAGCAAGGCGAATCCCAAAACGATTAATGCCTTGGCTGGCCAGCGGATCAAACCACCTGGGTCGGCAGAGTATTCGTTGATTCGAAATGACTCATAGGCGAATTCCCAGCCTGACACAAGAACAAAACCGATTAGAGGCAAAGTAAACAGCACATGCCCCAGAATGTCGATCCAGGCGCGCGTTGACTCAGAAAACCGGTTTGAAAGCACGTCGATGCGTACATGTGCATTTTGTTGCAGGGTGTAAGCGGCACCCAGTAAAAACACAGCGCCAAATAAATACCACTGAATTTCAAGCAAGCCATTGCTGCTGGTGTCAAAAACTTTTCGCACCACAGCGTTGTAGGCTGACACCAGCGTAGTGATTAAAATTAACCAACCCACGGCAAGCCCCAGCCTGGTATTCAGGCGGTCAATGCCGCGTGAGATGGCCAACAACCCCTTCAACTTTACAAACCCAGCCGCTTGCGGGTTTCGGCCGCAGCTGTTTTGACCTGTACCGGGTTGGTTCCACCGACGTGGTTGCGGGCCTGTAGCGAGCCTTCGAGTGTGAGTACCGCACACAATTCTTGATTCACCAAATCGTCGCTATAGCCCAACTCGGTCAGTTTCAGGGCCTCTTGAAGTTGGGCCACGGTCAAAGCCTCCAGGCCACACTGCTTGGTATCGCAGTAGCGCACCGCGCGCGCAACTGCCTCGTGCGCATCGCGGAAGGGCATGCCGCGCTTGACCAAAGCATCGGCCAGGTCGGTGGCTGTCGCGTAGCCTTCCAGTGTAGCTGCACGCATATTGTCAGCCTTCACTTGGATGCCCTCGACCATCTCGGCAAAAATCGTGAGTGTGTCGACCACCGTATCAACTGTGTCGAACAGAGGTTCTTTGTCTTCCTGGTTGTCTTTGTTGTAGGCCAGTGGCTGGCCTTTCATCAAGGTCAGCAGGCCCATCAGGTGCCCGTAAACACGGCCTGTTTTGCCGCGCGCAAGTTCCGGCACATCCGGGTTTTTCTTTTGCGGCATGATGGACGAACCGGTGCAGAAACGATCGGGCAGATCGATGAATGCATAACGTTGGCTCATCCAGATAATCAATTCTTCAGACAGGCGCGACACATGCATCATCAAGATGCTGCTGGCCGAGCAAAATTCAATTGCAAAATCACGGTCTGAAACGGAATCGAGACTGTTGCGAGTGGGGGCATCAAACTCCAGCAGTTCCGCTGTGCGATTGCGATTGATGGGGAATGTGGTACCCGCCAGTGCGGCAGCGCCCAAGGGCAGCCTGTTAATTCTCTTGCGGCAATCGTGCATGCGTTCCAGGTCGCGTTCAAACATTTCTGCATAAGCCAGCAAGTGGTGCCCGAAGGTAACGGGTTGTGCCACTTGCAAGTGGGTAAAGCCAGGCATGACGGTGTCGTGGTTCCGTTCAGCCACAGTGATCAGTGCTTTAATAAGCGCCTTGAGCAATCCCTGAATGCGGTCTACTTCGTGGCGCAAAAACAGGCGAATGTCCGTGGCCACCTGGTCATTGCGAGAGCGGCCTGTGTGCAGACGTTTGCCAGCGTCACCTACCAATTCGGTAAGCCTGCGCTCGATGTTCAAGTGCACGTCTTCAAGATCCAGTTGCCATGTGAATTGACCCGCCTTGATTTCATCCAGAATTTGCGACATGCCGTTTTGTATTGCCTGAAGGTCGGACGCTGCAATGACTCCAGCCTCCGCCAACATGGTGGCGTGTGCCAATGAGCCTTGAATGTCGAACTCGGCCAGCCGTTTGTCAAAAAACACGGATGCAGTGTAGCGCTTGACCAGCTCGGACATGGGTTCGTTGAATCGGGCTGACCAAGCTTCCTGTTTTTTGGACCATTGGTTCGACATGGGGAATCCTTTATGCACTTTGGAACAGGGCCTAATTATAAGGGGTTGCCGTGCTAGACTTTCGTCATGAACGCCTTCTCACAGCCTTGCTGTGGGGAATTGACTGAAATTTATCCACTGAATCGCGACTAGCTATGTCGCCACACTGAATGAAAATAAGAATTGCATCAAGGGAAAGCCGCTTGGCCATGTGGCAGGCTGAACATGTTCGAGACCTGTTACTGGCTTTGCCTGGGGTTTCTGGCGTAGAAATTGTGGGAATGACCACCAAGGGCGATCAGATTCTGGACCGCTCACTTGCAAAAATTGGCGGAAAAGGACTTTTCATCAAAGAACTGGAGCATGCCTTGCTTGAAGGGCGGGCCGATTTGGCCGTGCATTCTGGCAAAGACATTCCCATGGATCTGGATCCTGAGTTTCAACTGCTGGGTTTCATGACTCGCGAAGACCCACACGATGCATTTGTGTCCAATGACTATGCCCGCTTGGCTGATTTGCCAGCAGGTGCTGTGGTCGGTAGCTCCAGCCTGCGCAGGCAAGCCCAGGTTTTGGCACGTTATCCGCATTTGAAAGTTGAGCCTTTGCGCGGCAATCTGGATACCCGATTGGGCAAATTGGATTCAGGTCAGTATCAAGCCATAGTTTTGGCTGCTGCCGGTTTGAAACGCCTTGGTTTGCATTCAAGAATTCGCAACGTGATTGAATCAACCGACATGTTGCCCGCCGTGGGGCAGGGTGCCTTGGGCCTGGAAATTCGCGCCGGTAATTCACAATTGGCCGAGTTGGTAAAGCCACTGATTGACCCGGTATGTACCGCGTTGGTGAGCGCGGAGCGTTCAGTGTCCAAAGCGCTCGGCGGCAGTTGCCAAGTGCCCATTGCTGGCTATGCAACCTTGAACGATGCACACACTTTCACTTTGCGGGGCCTGGTGGCCAGCCCGGATGGCAAGACCGTGATCGAGAAAAGTGCGCAGGCAAGCCTGCAACACTGGGAAACTGCCGCGGACCTGGTCATAGAAGGTTTGCTTCAAGAAGGTGCGCAGGCCTTGATTGAATCGGCTGTTCAACAATTTAAAGGATAACTCCCGGACATGACTCACACTTTGGTCGTTTGCAAACCCAAGTTGCCCGATCAGTATCTGACTCAGCGCGTTGATTTAAAGCGTCAGCTTGATCAAATGCATGCGGGCCATGTGATGTATTTTCCGGTGTTTGAATTGGTACCAGATTTGGCGACCATATTGACCATTCGGCAATGGCTTGATGCTGTTACCGAAAAACCCAACCATTTAATCGTTTTTGTAAGTCCTTCGGTTCTTGAAATTGCAGTGACCAACCTGGGGCAATGGCCTGCCCATGTTTACTGCGGAGTAATGGGGCGGCAAAGCGCCAAGTTGGCCATGGACTTGGGTATTCCCAAAGACAAAATTATCGCCCCCACTGGCGAAAACGACCTTGAAACCGAGGATTCCGACGGGCTGGCACGCTTGCTGGCCACACATTTTGAAGCGGGTAGCTGCCGGGTAATGGTATGCAAAGGCCCCAGAGGCCGTGTTGAGTTTCCGAAAAAGCTGGAGGAAATGCAACACGATGTGACCGTACTGGAGTGTTATGACCGCAAGGTGATTGAGCAAAGCAATGCGCAGTGCGAAGCACTGTTTGCCCGAGCGGCTGAGGCGGTGCTCTGGATTACCAGCAGCGAAACCATAGAGGCCCTCGATTCGCAGTTGGCACGCAAATCGGAATTACAACTCAAGGTGTTGAAAGAAACCGCCACCGTATTGACCACACACCCCCGCATTACGGCCAAATGCAGGGAATTGGGATATGCCCATGTTGTCCAGATAGCAACAGGGATACAATCGGTAAATTCATGGCTGAAATCCAACAAGAAAAGCATGGAAAACAACAACCAAACCAACTCTGCCACGCCTGCTGTCAACCCGCAACCGGTTGTCACCTCCCAATCAAGACCGGCTTCTGCCAGCACTTCCCAGCCCAATGGGCAGTGGTTGGGTAAAGCTGCATTTTTCATCTCGGTGCTCAGCTTCGTACTCATTTTGCTGATTGCGTTTGCCGGGAAAAACCAGATTGAAAAAACACGCATGGCCTTTGGCGAGCGGATTCAGAAAGAGTCGACCACACTTGATTTGGTGAAAGAAGAAATCAGTAAATCGAGCGATCTGGCGAAAGACCTGAAAACCCGTTTTGACCTGTTGGAGCTTGCCCAGAAGGAGGAGGCCAGCCAACGCGCCAGTCTTGAGCAGGTCTACAACAGCCTCTTGGCCAGTCGAACGGAAGTGTCGCTTAGCGAAGTAGAGCAGTTGATATCAATTGCCAAACGCCAGTTGTATTTGTTGGGTAACGTGAAGGGAGCGTCCATTGCCCTGTCTCAGGCCATCGACTTGCTGGAGGGCACAGAGAAACCTTCTTTGTTGAATTTGCGCACCGCATTGGAAAAAGACTTGACCGAGATCAAGGCCTTGCCAAGCGATGACCTGTTGCGTCTAGCCATTTCTCTTGACTCAGTGGTGAACTCGGTCGAAAGTTTGCCCATGCTGTCAAGCGCGCAGGCCACCACTGATCAAACATTGGCGCAGTTGACCGAAGAAGAAGCATCTGAGGTTGTAGCCGACATTCAAGCGCCAGCAGCCAATGAACAAGCGCAAGGGTTTGAGAAAGCCTGGGCTTCCATTAAAAAAGTAGCTCAAACAGTTTGGTACGACATCAAATCATTGATCGAAGTCACCAAGGTAGACAGCCCTGAAGTGCTCATGCTGTCCAGTCGTCAAGAAACTGATTTGCGCAATACACTGCGGTTGTCCTTGTTGAATGCACGAATTTCGCTGTTGTCGCGTCAGGCCACTTTGCTTAAATCTGATCTTGAGCGATCAGGCAATTTGCTGAATACCTACTTTGACAGTAAATCCATTCAAGTGCAGCGTGCTCAAACTGTATTGGCTGAAATTGGCGAAGTTCAACTTGATTTGGTGTTGCCAGAATTGCAGGCTACCTCTGCCGCGCTGAGGCTGGCCGTGGCCGGGCAGCAGGGGGAGCGCCAATGAAGCAACTGCTTGGTTTGTTGCTGGTTGTCGTGGTGGCCGTGGCGGTCACCCTGATGGCTCAGGGCAATGCTTCCAAGGTATTGATCTTTTTCGGTCAGTACCGAATCGACATGTCGCTTAACTTTGCGGTAGTGGCAATTTTGCTGCTGTTTCTGGTGTTGTACGTCATGATGCGCGCTTGGCGTGCATCCAGTCAGCTTCCCGGAAAATTCAAAGAGTATTGGATGAACCGCAAGCAAAACGCCTTGTTACAAGCCAATACACAGGGTTTAATCGCCTTGATTACTGGCGATGAGCAAGGCGCCCAAAAAGCGTTGAACCAAGCCAGTAAAACCGGGATTGAGACGGATTTGAGTTACTTGATCCGCGCCATGTCAGCCATTCAGGCTGACCGCTACAATGTGGCCGAGGAAATCCTGAATCAGGAAAAAGCCAAGGTGGGCGAGCACTCGCACGCCTTGGTTGTATTGCGTGGAAAGGTGGCTTTGTCCAAGCAAGACTTCTCGGGTGCTTTGAGCATGCTGGAAGCCATGGACCCCTTGGCTGCAAAATTACCCCAGGTTCAGCGATTGCGCATGCTGGCCTTGATGGGTTTGGCCCGTTGGCAAGATGCTTTGGTGCAATACCGCGCCTGCGTCGCCGTATCGGCGCTCACCAACGGTGAAAAAAATGAAGCCCTGATGCGCATTTATGCTGGTCTGGGAGAAAGTGCAGGCCAAGACGCTTCAAAAATGAAAGAGGTGTTGTCCAATGCAAAACCTGCTGAGCTTGAGAACGTGGGTGTATTGCGCACGCTAGCCACTGGTTTGCAAAGGGCTGGATTGGTTACTGCGGCCCGCACGCTGCTTGAAATGGCTTTGAACAAAAATTACAACAGGGATCTATTGCCAATTTATCACCAGGTTGCTGTTCTGGAGCCACGGGAGGCATTGCCCAATGTAGAGCGTTTGCTGGCCCACCAGCCTGCCGATTTGCGTTTGCTGGAGTTGGCCGCTGATGTGTGCGAGCGCGAACAACTTTGGGGCAAGGCGATTTCCAGGTTTGAAGCGGTGTATGCCAAACAGCCTTCTGCACATGTGGCGGGCAAGCTGGAACGATTGTATGAGGCAGCCAACCAGGGTGAACGTGCAAAAGCCTGGCGAGAGAAATTGAACAATCACCTTCAGAACGACCGGCAGCTTGCTTAAAGCATTATTGGTTACAATACGACCAAATTTTATTTTTGAGGATTAATCAGCATGGGCTACGAAAGCATTTCCCCCGGTAAAGACCTACCCAATGATGTGAACGTGATTATCGAGATCGCGGCGAATTCCGATCCGGTAAAGTACGAAATCGACAAGGAAAGCGGTGCCTTGTTTGTAGACCGTTTCGTGGGTACATCCATGCAGTACCCTTGCAACTACGGCTATATTCCTCAAACCTTGGCAGCCGACGGCGACCCCGTGGATGTATTGGTCATGACCCCATACCCATTGCAGCCTGGTTGCGTGGTGCGTGTGCGCCCAATCGGCATGTTGAAGATGACCGACGAATCAGGCGGTGATGCGAAGTTGCTGGGTGTTCCTGTAGAAAAGTTGTTGCCGCAGTACAAACACTATCAAAGCATTTCTGACGTGCCCAAAGAGTTTTTGGCGCGCATTCAGCATTTCTTTGAGCACTACAAAGACCTTGAAAAAGGCAAGTGGGTAAAAATCGAAGGTTGGGGCGACATGACGGACGTTGAAAAAGAAATTCGTGACGGCGTGGCCAACTACAAAGGCTGAGGTCACAACTTTAGCCACACTGAAAAGCCAGCCTTCGGGTTGGCTTTTTTTATAGCTGTCCTGAACCGCTTTCCCGAAAAGCAGTGTGTTCATTTAACTCAACTGCATACGCGTCCAAGTGCGCTTTTTCCCGACGCAAAAAGTTTTCAATTGGTAACTTGAACTCGTTGTCGTGCACGTAGTGTGCACTCACCATGGTTTGCGGGTTCAGGCCACGCGCCATTTTGTGTTCACCTTGCGCGCCGCCTTCAAACCACTCTATGCCTTGCTCAATCGCAAAATCAATTGCCTGGTAATAACACAATTCAAAATGCAGGCAGGGCAGGTTTTCAATAGAGCCCCAATAGCGGCCATACAAACGTTCCTCGCTGTACAGAAAAAACGAGCTGGCCACAGGCTGACCATGCAGGCTGGCCTGAATGATCAATATCTGCTCGCCCATGGTTGTACAAATTTGCTTGAAAAACTCAAGATTTAAATAAGGGCTGGAAAAGTGCTCCATGTAAGTGCGGGAATAGCACTGATAGAAAAATTCCAGTTCAGCTTCGCTGATTCGAGACCCATGAATGCGTTGAATTTCCAAACCATCCACATGCGCTTTTCGACGTTCGGCGCGAATATTTTTTCGCTTTTTCTGGTTCAGGCTTTCCAAAAACTCATCGAAATCATCAAATTGTTTGCCCGTGGCCGGGTTTTGGTTTTTCCAGTGAAATTGCACCACATGCCGACTGCTGTTGTTCAGGCTTGTTGCATCACTTAACAACAGCTGTTGATCTTGCCGGGTTAAGAACAAAGCATGCAGCGTTGAAATTTGTACACCCAGCAGTTCAGTGTTCTCGGCAGCCTGCCAGGTCAGCTGTGCAAGTCCTTGAGCCAATGCTTTGCCAGCCTCGGGTGTGGCGTGGAGCACTTTGGGTGCCAACACCGGGGTAAATGGGATGGCACACAGCAGCTTGGGGTAATAACGCTGCCCGCTGCGTTCATAGGCCTGAGCCCAGGCCCAGTCAAACACATACTCGCCATAGGAATGCGATTTCAGATACAAGGGCATGGCTGCCAGAAGCTCGCCAGTGTCCCCATGGATGGCTAAATGTAGCGGTCCCCAACCGGTTTCGGCTGTTGCACTGCCGCTGGCCTCTAAGGCCAGCAGGTATTCATGACGAAGAGCGGGGTGAAGCACACCACCATTGCATTTGCACACAAGTGAATTCCATTCAGCTTGTGCGATCTCGCCAATGGATTGGCAAATCTGCATGCGATAATTCATAAAGGCGACAACTACTATGCAGGTACCCAGTGAGTTTATC
>JAHJCM010000006.1 GCA_018812945.1 Gammaproteobacteria bacterium
CTTGAAAAAACTTTAATGCGAACAGCCCCGTGAGTGGTTGGACAAAGTGGAGTATTTCAACCAGAAATGGTGGAGCCTTTGCCCTGGAATGGTTGGAGCCTTTGGGCTGGAATCAGTGGAGTATTTGGCCAGAATACGCAGCAAGATTTCTTTCAGCACTTCTTCACTGAAATCGGACTTGGCTTGGCTGCAATAAAGAAGACGAATCATGAGCAGCGCTCCGGGTGGGTTGGGGGGGTTAGCGATTTGATTTCACTATGTTAGTGGGTTGATTTGATCGCGCGTCGATAGAGGATATGGGTAATTTGGGTGGCAATTCCGGCTTTGTCGGGATTTACTCGGCGCGGGCTTCTTTATTTTCCGACATGCTGTCAGCCGAAGTCTTGCAATCATTTTCCTGTGTGCCTGATTTATATCGGGAATCGTTCTAAGTATCTTTTTGTTTTTCCGCCTCAACAAACCAACCTTCAGCATCATCATGATCTCTGGCGACAAATCCCCGATAGCCTTCACCATGCCCGATCCCAAGAAGGCGGACGCATTGGCCGCCTCGCGCCCACCGGAGGTGAAAACCGCCGCAGACCGGGATGGTGCCAGCGTGGTGGTGTCGATCTCAAGGCCAAGGGGCACCATGTTGGTAGACAGTACCACCCCGTTTGATGCGGACAAGGTGGAAATGATTCGCCGTCAGTTGAGTGAGGGTGGCCTGAAAATTGATGCCAGCATCGTAGCTGATCGCATGATTAATGATCAAAAAGTACTGTTGGGAAGATAAATTCTAAAAAGTGTTCACTTAAAAAGCTCATTTCGATCAAATAAAAAAATATCAATAAAATCAATTATTTGACCAATAAAATAAGTGTACAGTTGTACTCTTCTGACACTTTATTCTAGTTTTTTCAGCAAAATCTCTTGCGAAAAACAGGCGTTTTTAGTTACATTGGTGCACAACTGTTCACTAATGTGGAAAACGCAATGAGAACCAACAGCCAACTGTCCAACAAAGTAGTCCGCGGACTCTCCAAAATTCTGGGTCAGGAATTCGTTACCTTCTGGCTTGAGCAAGCGGGCAGCACCCATTCAAGCGATCGTTGTCTGGCCGAGGTGGTACGTATTGATCGCGAAACTGCGGACGCAGTCAGCCTGTGGTTGCGCCCCAATGCTTTGTTCAAAGGTTTCGAGGCTGGCCAGCACGTGAACCTGAGCATTACGATTGATGGTGTGGTGCACACGCGTTCATACAGCTTCAGCAGCGCCCCCACTGAAAGTGGCTTGGTGCGCCTGACTATCAAGCAAACTCCAACTGGTCTTGTGTCACGTTATGTAGTGAACCAACTTGAAGTGGGCACTGTGGCGGAACTGGGCGATGTGTTTGGTGACATGACCCTTGCACACACTCAGCCCATGCTGAACCAACAGCGCCCCACCATGCTTCTGCTGGCTGCTGGTAGCGGTATTACACCCATGATCAGCTTGATTGAAGAATTGGAAGTGCTGGGTTGGCCAGCAGACGTAACCTTGATGAGCTGGGCGCGCAACTCGGAAGACGTGTTGTTTGACGCCACCCTGAAATCCAAAATCAACGAACACTTCAAATATGTCCGCCTGCTGGAAAGTGGCGCCAACCTGGCCGCGGGTGACTTGGCCGGTCGCCCTAGCGCTGAGCAATTCGCAGCGGTTGCAGGCACTTTGGAAACCACCGATGTGTATGCCTGTGGCCCCGATGGTTTCATGAATGCCCTGCGCGGCATTCTGGGTGACACACCCAAAAGTTTTCACGCCGAATCATTCACCCCCATGGCCTTGAGCATTGATGAGAACGCCGAGGTAAAAACATTCACGGTGACCCTGACCAAGAGCAATCGCATTGTTGAAGTAAGCAATAACAAGCCCCTGTTGAAAGCACTGCAAGAGCAGGGTATTAACCCCCCACACGGTTGTGGCATGGGCATTTGCAACACCTGTTCATGTGAAAAGCTGACAGGCACCACGCAAAACATGCAAAACAAATCGGTGTGCGGCACCAACAACACGGCGCTGCGTTTGTGTATCAACGCCGCCCAAGGCCCGGTTTCCCTGGACCTCTAAAAGCAAAACCTAGAAATACTGGAGCAAATCATGAGAAAAGCTGACCGCAAATTGAGCCCCGCTGAACTGGAACAGTTTGGTGCCGAGATTGAAGCGATTCGCCAGAAACATTTGGCGGATGTGGGTGAACGCGACGCCAAGTACATCACCAAGATTGAAAAAGCAGTGCGCTACACAGAAATTGCAGGCCGTGGCCTGTTGATGGCCGGTATTTTTCCGCCCGCGTTCATTTTGGGCACCTTGACTTTGGGCGTGTCGAAAATTCTGGAAAATATGGAATTGGGCCACAATGTGATGCATGGTCAATACGACTTCATGCAGAACAAGCGCCTGATGGGCCAAACTTACGAGTGGGACACTTGGTGTACCGCGGATAACTGGCGCTATAGCCACAACTACCGCCACCACACTTACACCAACGTGTTGGGTGAAGACCATGACATCGGTTACGGCGTGTTGCGCCTGTTTCCCGAACAGAAATGGGAACCCCGTTTTCTGGCCAACGTGCCGATGATGGCAATTCTTGCCACCTTCTTTGAAAACCTGCTGGCTTTGCAAACGCTTGAACTTGAAAAAGTAATCAGCGGTGAAAAAACCCTGAAAGAAACCAAGGACCGTGCCATTCCGACATTCAAGAAAGCCGGTCGCCAGATTGCGAAAGACTATGTTTTTTTCCCGCTGTTGGCTGGCCCATTCTTCCTGCCCGTGTTGGCTGGTAATTTCCTGGCCAACATCATTCGCAACTACTGGACATTCGTGATTATTTTCTGTGGTCACTTCACGGCTGATTCCGAAGTGTTCGACAAGTCCATCATCGAAGGCGAATCGCAAGCACACTGGTATTTGCGCCAGTTGAAAGGTTCATCGAACCTGACCGGTGGCAAGTTGTTCCACATCATGTCTGGTAACTTGAGCCACCAGATTGAACATCACCTGTTCCCCGAAGTGCCCGCGCACCGTTACGCAGAAATGTCGGTTGAAGTGCAGGAAATCTGCAAACGCTACGGCCAGCATTACAACAAGGCCTCGATTGTGAAGCAGTTTTCCACCGTGGTTGGCCGTGCATTCAAGTACAGCCTGCCCAGCTTCAAGCGCAAGAACCAGGAACCATTGGCAGCCTGATCGATAACCGGTTTACCGCTTATCACTGGTTTTTGTAACCCGATGGCTGATTTCCTGCGTTAGGAACCGTGCATCCCCCCAAGGGGTGCGCAGTATCCATAACAAACAAAGGAAGTCAGCCATGAAAAAATTAATTTCTGTTGCCGTATTGTCTGCAGCCGTAGCCAGCCCCGCCTTCGCAGAAGGCCCTTACCTGGGCGCTACCTACAACAGCCTGGGTATTACCGACAGCCGAATTGGTGGTGTTGAGCTTGACGTGGACACTCTTGGCATTGTGGGTGGATATGAACTCAGCCCAAATCTGGCTGTTGAAGGCCGTTTGTTGACCGGTGTTGATGAAGAAAATTCTGGTGCTTTTCGCGCAGAAGTTGATTCGTACATCGGCGCCAATCTGCTGGGCAAAGTGCCCTTGAACAATCAGTTCTCGCTGTACGGCACTTTGGGTTACGGCTTTCTCGATGCCAATGTCAGTGGCCCTGGCTTTAACACCAGCGACGACGACGGCGCACTCAGCTATGGCGGCGGTGTGATGTACACCGCAGGCAACGTGAATATTCGAGCAGGTTACGAGATGCTGTATGACAAAGACAACATCGAGGCAGATGGCTTGAATTTGACTGCCACTTTTGCGTTCTAAATTCAAGTAAATTAGGGGTGCACAGGTAAAGCGGCACCCCTCTGTCCACGCCTTGCGACACTCCTTGAGTGTTTGAGCATTCAGTGTCCAGAAGAGATGGCTTTTGGGGTTTCTTCTTGGTAATTTTCTGATGTAACAATGCCCCCACACTTAACGGGGGTCTTTTGGTCATCGAGAGTTTGAATGGTTCGCACCGCATTTTTTCTCAGTTTCATGTTTTCATCGCTTGTGGCTCAGGCTGCGCCTTTGCGCATTGGAGTCTCTGAAAACTTGATGTCTTTGCCCCTTTATGTGGCTGAGGCAGAGGGCTTTTTCCAGAAACGCGGGGTGAATGTTGAATTTGTGAACTGCGTGGGCGGCAACCGTTGCGTGAGGAATATGTTCGACGGCCAAACTGACTTGGCCACTGCCACTGAGCTGCCTGTGGTGTTCAACAGTTTTACACGAAACGATTTCGCGATTTTGACCAGCTTTGTCAGCGTTTCAAACGACTTGAAAGTGTTGGCTCGTACTGATTCTGAAATTACCGAGCCGGGCAAGCTTCGTGACAAAGTACTCGGATATGTTAAAGGTACTGGAAGTCAATATGTGTTGGACTTGGTGCTGGTTTACAACGGCATCGATCCTGATACGGTCAATTTGGTTGCACTAACTCCGGAGACCACGCTGGCTGCCCTGGCCAGTAAAAAGGTGGATGCTTTGTGTGTTTGGGAGCCATTTGCCTCTCGAATTGTTTTGGAGTTGGGTAACGATGTACAGCTGGTACCCATTCCAAAGCTGTACACAGCAAACTTCAATTTGATCGCTATGCAGAGCGTCATTAAAAGCAAACCGCAAGAACTTGAACGAGTGGTCAGGGCCTTGAAAGACAGTACCCGATTTATTCAAACCCACCCTGAGAAGGTGAAGGCTTTGGCTGCCAAGCGATTGAACATTCCAGCAGTCGTATTGGATAAAATATTTGATGACTATCGGTTTCGTTTGAGTTTAAACCGCTCTTTGCCGCGCACAATGGAAGGGCAGGCGCGTTGGGCCCTTCGTGAGGGGCATGTGAATATTAATTTGCCGCAACCCAATTACACTGGGTTTCTCTATCCCGCCTTTTTGAAAACAGTAGACCCTGGCGCTGTGTCGCTCCAATAAAGGGAAGTTAGAGTGCGTGTTGCCACCAAAATCAACCTTGCCATTCTTAGCACCATTGTGTGTGCTGTGGTGTTGGTGTTGGGCAATCTGTTCATTCTCAGTGAGCAGTTCAAAGGCTTGGAGCAGTCACAGAAGGCCCAAAATATTACCCGTTTGTCCTCCAGCCTGTTGGTGCTGACTCAAGAGTATGTGCTGTTCAAGTCGCCTTCTGTGGCGGATGCCTGGTTGCGCACTCAGGAAGAGCTTGAAACAGTGATCAGCTCCACGGTAAGCCCCACAGTGGCACCGCAAGAATTGTCGGATATTCAAGGTAGCTTGGCCGAGCTAAAACCAATTTTCAATGAGCTGAACAACAGCACAGTGCGCGGTAATAACAACCCAGCGTTTTTAAAGCGCCGTGAAAGCCTGATTGTGGAGCGCTTGATTGCCGAAACCCAGGTAATTTCTGAGTTGGGTTACCAATGGGCCACACAAGTGAATGATGCACAGGCCAGAAACCTCAAAGGTTTGACCCTTCTTGAATCGGTGGGCTTGGGTAGTTTTGTGGTGGTGATTGCTTTGTTGGTGGTGTTGATGCGCATGGGCGTGTTGAACCCGCTGGCCAAGTTAAAACGTACGGCCGATGAAATTCGCAGCGGCAATGAAGATGCGGTGTGTGAAGTAAACACCAACGACGAACTGGGCGATGTCTCCAAGGCTGTGAACCAGATGGCACACAACCTTGCGCACAAAAACAAGCGATTGCGGGAGGCCAACACTCGGGTAGAAATGGCGAGCCAGGCAAAAACAGAATTTTTGTCGAACATGAGTCATGAAATTCGCACGCCATTGAACGGAATTGTGGGCCTGACCTATTTGTTGAAGGACACCTCGGTGTCGAGCAATCAAAAGTTGTTGCTGGAGAGCCTAGAAAAAACATCGCGCAACCTGATTGATTTGGTCAGCGATGTGCTCGATATTTCCAAGATTGAAGCGGGCAGCATGGAGCTGGAGTCCAAGCCTTTCTCGACACTGGAGTTTATCGACAAGGTGTCGGGAATCATGACTGGCGCTGCGGCGAACAAGCCAATCGAGCTGATTATTGAACCACCTGCTCACATGCCACGCGAATTGATTGGCGACGAGCTGCGTTTCCGTCAAATTGTAGTGAATCTGGTGGGCAACGCCATCAAGTTTACGCAGGTGGGGCATGTGTATTTGCTGTTGCAGGTGTTGTCGAATCAAGGTGGTGTTTGCCGCATGCGCGTAGAAGTGCGAGACACCGGGGTCGGTATTTCACCGCAAGGGCAAGCCAACCTGTTTCGACAATTTCAGCAGGCCAACACCTCGGTTGCCCGGGAGTTTGGTGGTTCTGGTCTGGGTTTGAGCCTGGTTAAAAAGCTGGTCGAGTTGATGAACGGCAGCCTGGGTTTCAACAGCGAGTTGGGCTGTGGCAGTACCTTTTGGGCCGAACTTGAATTTGCTGTGCCCCAGGGTAGCGCAAGTACGATCACAGAGACAGGTGAATCGGTGCTCCTGGTGTCTGACAGTGAACTTCAAACCCATGCCTTGCTCAACGCCAGTAAGCTGGTGGGCCGTCAATTGATTACCACTGGCAGCCTTGACGAGGCGCGCAAGTTGATGGTCAGCACTCCCGGGGTCGCTGGCGTTGTGTTGGACTTCCCCAAGCGACAAATCGATCGACTGGCGTGGATTGAGTTTGTCAAGGCCATGGGCTTGATGGGAGTTCCCTGTGCCGTGCTGCTGGGCAGTGATGACACGCGGCGTTTGCTGGACAAAGGCATCAGCGAAATTTTTAGCGCAATTTATGTGAAGCCTTTAACCCCGCTTCAACTTCAGAGTGCATTTAAAAATGCGGCACCGAACCTGGCCACGCGAATGAGTTCGGCAATTGCGGCACGCAATAAAATGAATTTGTTGATCGTGGATGACAGCGAACTGAACTTGAAGGTGCTTGAAGGAATTTTGGTGCGCAAGCAAGCCAACATTACCAAAGCCAACAATGGGCTGGAGGCATTGTCGTTCTTGTTGCAATACGGCCATGGTTTTGATGCGGTGGTGATGGATGTACAAATGCCGTTGATGGACGGACTTGAGGCCACCCGAGAACTGCGCAAACAACCTTTCAATGCAAATTTACCGGTGATTGGTTTGACTGGTGAAGTAGGGCCGGAAGACGAAAGACGTGCCCTTGAAGCGGGCATGAATGCGGTGCTTCACAAGCCGCTGCAACCCGAAGACCTGATGCACATACTCAACAAGCTGGTCAAGCCGGTGGGTGTTTGACCGGTGCGTGTGCCCCCGATTACTTGGCCGCAACAATCCACATATTGTCACTGGTGGGCTGCCTGTCGGCCAAACCAAATTGCACCACCTTCATGCCTTGCCGAACAATGAGTGCTTCCAGGTTTTCGGGCGTGAAGTAATTCACGTGGTCGGGCAGGCGAAAGCCACACCATTTTTCAGCACGAATTTTTCGGTTCCATGAGCCATAGTTTGGAACCTTGATAATGACTACGCCGCCAGGTTGAAGTACCTTGGCCACACCTTGCAGCAGGCCGTTGGGTTCTACTTCGTGTTCAAGAAACGCACTCATCAGCACACCGGCGAAGTGGTTCTCGGGCAGCTTTTGAATGCCGTTCAGGGCGTTGTCGTGCATGATGCTGCCACCCCGAGGCTCGACCACTTCACTGGCAGCCTGGGCCAGGGCTTTGGATACTTCAATGCCATAAGGTTGGTATTTTGCGGGCAGAGTGGCCAGCAAGCCGCCAGCTGCGCAGCCAATGTCGAGTACGCGACCACCGGGAATGTATTTTTCGATCAGCTCGGGCAACTTGTTGCGCTTAAGTACTTTTTGCCGAAAATGTTTGAAGGCGCGGCTTAAGCCCTGCTTCACAGGTTCGCGCTCCTCCCGCACCTGGCGTTCGGTTTCCGATGTTTTTTCCCAGGCGAATTCTTCGCTCAAGCGTTCATAAACCGGTGCGCGTTTCAGATACACAAAATGGCATTTGTTGCATTCAATCATTGGCCACTCACTGCTGCCGTAGCTGAGTACCTGTGCGTCCTCTGCGCTGTTTTGGCAGAAGGGGCAGCTGCGGGAGACGAGGCGTTGAGTGACATCCATCAGAAATTCTCGTTGTTGCTTAATGTTGTTGCTTGATATTGTGCACCAACCGGTTTTGTCGAAATGTGATAGCTTGGCCAACAAGCGTTTTTGATTGTACATCACTTATTTTCTGAACTTGGAGGGAATGGATTTGAAACTCTTGCTGAGCTGGGTTTTACACGCAGTGGCACTGATGGGGGTGGCCTACTTGTTACCAGGTGTGGTTGTAGAGGGGTTTTGGGCAGCATTGTGGGCTGCATTGATTCTGGGTTTGGTAAACACCATTGTGAAGCCGGTCTTGCTTATTCTGACATTGCCTTTGACTGTATTAACCTTGGGCCTTTTTTACTTCATTTTGAACGGTTTGATGTTCTACTGGGTGGGCTCCATTCTGGAAGGTTTTCAGGTCAATGGTTTTTGGTGGGCTGTATTGGCCGCCTTGTTGTATTCCCTGTTCGCGACCTTCTTGAGCTCGATCCTGTTTCAGGAAAAGGTCAGGATCGAGCGAATTTAAACCTTGATTGACGCTTTACGCTTGCTGGGTCAACTTGAATTTGCCCATGACGGTGTCCATTTGATTCGACAGATTTTGTAGTTCAGTAATCACCTGGTTAACTTCATGGGCGACGCCTTGACTCTCTTCGGTCATGCGCGCAATTCGTTCTACCTGCTGGGCAATGAGCGTTGAGGCCGAGCTTTGTTCTTTCAGGGCCTCTGTAATTTCGGTCACTGCGCGTTCGGCATCGCTGGTGTGGTGGTTGATGGCTTCCATTTGCTGGTCGGCACCCGTGGAAGAGCTCTGGCCGAGGTTGATCATGTCGGTCCAGCCATTGACTTGCTCAACGGCTGAGCGCGTCTCTTGTTGAATGTCTGAAATCAAGGCTGAAATGCTTTTGGTCGACGATGCAGTTTTCTCGGCCAGCTTTCGTACTTCGTCCGCCACCACCGCAAAACCCCGCCCCTGTTCACCAGCGCGCGCCGCTTCAATGGCCGCATTCAGCGCAAGCAGGTTGGTTTGGTCGGCAATGGCGTGAATCACCTGAATAATGCTGGAAATGTTGTCAGACTGATTGCCCAGGTTGTTGATACTTTGCGCCAGATTGCCCGATGCGGTGCCAATTTCCTCCATGGCCTGGCGGGCTTGTTTTACGCTCTCGCGACCATTTATGGACGATTGCCCGGCCTGATTGGACAAACCAAGCGCCTGGCTGGCATGGGTATGTACCTGGCTGATCGATACCGTCAGTTCTTCGACCGAAGCGGCCACCGCCGAGGCGGAATCGGTTTGCTCTTGCACGCTGCTTTTCACCTGCGAGGCGGCAATCACCAAGGTGTTGATGGTGTCGGCCATTCGGGTGGAAGCATCCTTTACTTCGCCCACCAGGCTGGTTTGTTTTAGACGAATATTCTCGAGTGCAGCGCGAATTTTGCTGATTTCATTGCTGCCATGGCTGTCAATCGGTTTGGACAAATCTCCCATGCCGATAATTTTTGCATACGCCAAAATTTGGGCGATTTCAGTGTTGGTGTCTTTGAACACCACATAACCCAAGGCCAAGGCCAGCAACAGTACTGCCAAGGAACCAGACCCTGCCTTGATCAGCGTGCCTTGCATGCCCGAGATGCGCTCTGTCAGGTCGGCTTGCAAGGTTTTGTTCAAACTTTGGCTCAGCTGAAATCCGGTGTTGACGGCTTCGCCAAGCAAGCCAACCATGTTGGCATGGCCCGTGACGCTGTCGTAATTCAGGTCTTTGGCCGACTGCTCTTTCACCCAGGCCGAGATGCTGTCAATTCGTTGGTCAATGGTGTCAATTTGTGCGCGCGTGTCAGCGGTAATTGCACCGCCCGCAGCAGCCGATTTTTCGGTGGCCTCTCGAATTTCATCCATGGCCCGGCCCAAAGTGCCAAGCCGCGACTGTACGAAACTCAAGGTAGCTGCGGCATCGCTGTTGGGGTTGCGAAGGCGACCTTCCAGTTCAGACAAATACTCGATGACGCGTGGCAGCTGAAAGGCCATGGGGCTCATCATGTAGTAGCTGGGCAGGAAGGGGTCCAGTGTCAATTCACTTTCATCGGCCAGCTGACGCACCAGGGTGACCATTTGATTGCCCAGTTCTTCGGATTGGGCATCGGTGGTGCCCTTGTTCAGCGCTTGAGGTAACAGGGCTGTCACTTGCTCCAGGTTGCGGGCTGTGATGGGCCAGCTCTCCGGCAAATCCGTTTTGGCTGCTTTCAGTGCTGCGCTCAGATCGCCAACAGCCCCGGCCTGTTTTTGTGCTCGATCCGCCAGGACCTTCTGCATCACAGGGTTAATTTTTTCCAGAAAAACGGCACCGCGCAACTCGTTTTCGGACGAACTGATTAGCGTGTTGATTTGCGTGTACATTTGCTGAAACAGAAAGCCAAAAGCCAGCAAAAGTGGCAGCGCGATGATGGCGCATTTTTGGGGCAAGGTCAGCGAATTTAGCGTGCGTTTGAATACCATGGGGCAACCTTCAGTGGCGTGTGAATTGTGTTCAGCTTTGAGTGTGGAACACAATTGACCGCTTGGTATCCCTGTTGAATGGGAACCCGAAATGGTTAGTTGCCAGCTGTTAAAAGCGCGCTGATGCCTTGGTAGACCAAACGAAGGGCCAATGCGGTCAGCAGCCAATTCAGGATGAGCGTGAATTTTTCCTCGGGCACGCGTGTAAGCAACCGGGCACCCATCAGGTTGCCCGCCAGTGTTGCAAGGCCAATGCCCAACAACAGGGGCCAGTACTCCACCAGGCTCACGTTCAGGCTGGAAAATGCAATGACCTTGATGCCATGTTGAATCACCATGGCCATGCCATGTGTGCCCACCACCACTTGCCTTTCCCAGGAAGATTTAGGCAGCACCGACATCACCAGTGGGCCGGTGGCACCCAGCACCAGGCTAAGCCCTGTGGTAATTCCACCCGAAGCTGCGGGCGGCCAGTGCGCAAGGCGCAACCATGCACTTTTCCAGGTGGCCAGCACAATGAACAGGCCCAACAACACCTGCCCCACGGGCACCGGCATATACAGGGCCAGCGGTGTGATCAATGCCCCGCCAACAACGGAACCCACCAGGAAGGGCTTGATATAGGCCCAATTGATGAATTTGCGTTGCACCAACACACGGTTGGTGTTGGACATGAGTTGGGCTGCGCCGTGCAGGGGAATCAGTATGGCGGGCGGTACCAGTTGCGCCATCAGTGCCAGCAACACCACGCCACCACCAATTCCAGTGGCAGCCGTGATGCTGGAGGTGATGAATGCTGCAAGGCTGAGCAGCAACACCAAAGTCATGGCGTGACTTCGATGCTGCCGATGGTGGTGCCAGAAACATCAAGTTCGATGGCGTGTGTGCCCGGCGCATTGGCCGCAATACTAACCAATGTGGTTTGATTGCCTGGAAGTGGCACGCGTGCATCCAGCCCTTCAACAATCAGTGAATCGGTTTGATTGCTGTGAACCAAAAACTGAACACGCTGCCCTTGACGAACTGTTGCACTGTAGGAACCCGTGGTCAGGTTGCCGTCGACGATGGACAAGGACTCCAGCGACCGCGCGACATCCTCTTGTGCAGCCGAGGCAGGTGCGTTTTCTGGTGGCAAGGATTGAAAGTAAAGGTAAGCCCCGGCCAGCGTGGCGCTGGTCAGGCCGAGGTAAACAAGTGCGCGTTTGTTCATGGATTGATTCGAGGTCGTTTCGCTGTGGTTCTTTCCCACATTTGAATATACACCGGGTTGTGGCTCTCAAGCCAAAACTTGAGTTGCGTGCCCTGTGTTTCCGATTTGATAAATATCCCCCCCTTTGGAGGGAGAAAGTGTTTCAGATTCCTGAAAAGCCTGCCGTTATTCCATTCGAGGAGAATGCGCCGCATTCGCAAGGGAACCCGCACCATGTCTGTTGAACAAGCCACCGATGACAAGCAGTTGATCAAGGAACTAGAGCGCCAGTTGGCGGAGTGCCAAGGCAATGCTGACAAGTTAAGCAAGGAAGTTGAAAGTTTGCAGGGTGCAAACTCAAGCTTGAGTCAGCAGCTTGAGTCTCAGCGTGCTGAAACCCACCAGATGCAACTGATGCTGGAGCAAATTCAGCGCGAGATGCGTATGCAGTACCTGGCTGCGGTGAAGTCGTTTTCCAACCTGATGGAGTTGCGTTCGCCGCAACTGGCTGCACATGGTTTGCGAGTTGCAGAATTGGCGCGTTTGATCGCCAAGGAACTTCATGCCAGCGAATCGGCTTTGCAGGATATCTATGTGGCCGCACTGTTGCATGACATTGGCAAGCTGGGTTTGAGTGACGACACACTGTTCAAGCCAGTGGTGGAGTTGAAGGGTGATGCGCGCGTGGCCTTGATGAAGCACCCAATGAAGGCGCAAGCGGCTTTTCATGGTGTATCGGAAATGGTGCATGTGTCCGAGATTATTCGACACCACCATGAGCGTTACGATGGTCAGGGCTTTCCCGATGGGCTGGAGGGTGATGGTATTCCGTTGGGTGCGAGAATTCTCGCAGTGGCTGAAGATTACGACGAGTTGCAACAAGGCTGGCTGGCGTCCAAGGCTTTTGATGAGCTGCAGGCCCAGGCTTTTTTGGTGGGTGCTGCTGGCAAGCGTTATGACCCCAAGGTGATTGCTGTGTTACCTACGGCTCTTGTGAAACTGAGGGCTGCGGAAAAAGCCAATGAGAAAATTTTACATGGCGAGGACCTGTACGAGGGTTTGGTGTTGGCCCGTGATTTTGAGGGGCCAGACGGGTTTATGTGGTTGTCCAAGGGGCAGGTGGTGTCGCGCCATTTCATTGATCGGGTGCGGGAGGCAGAGCAGCAACATGGTGTTCAGCTGAGAATCTACACAGTGAAAACCGCCAATTCCCGCAATTCATCTTCAAGTAAGGATGCAACACTGCAGCCAGCGCAGCAGACAGGGCATGTGGCGCTGTAGGTGACTTGGGAGCTAAACTTGAATGGTCACGTGCGACCCACTGCAAGTTCAGCTGCCCAAGCCGATCGGGCAGTTAACCGGCAGGCGAGAGATTGGAACCCAAGCCGATCGGGCATGTAACACTCAGCGCGTCAAGGAATCAGCACTGTACAACCTGTCGTGCGTCTGTTCTCAAGCTCGGTGTGGGCCTTCACCACATCAGCCAGCGCAAAGCGTTGGTTGATTTGAATTTTCACTGCACCACTGGCAACCACGCCAAACATCTCGGCGGCACTTTCTAGCATTTCGGCTTTGTCCACGGTAAAGGCGGCAACCGATGGGCGAGTCAACACCAGTGAGCCTCTTTCGACTAGCCACTGTAGCGGTACAGGGTCCACCTTGCCGCTGGCGTTGCCAAAGCTGACCATCATGCCACGGGGCTTCAAGCAATCCAGGGAATCAACAAACGTTGCTTTTCCTACACTGTCGTATACCACCGGTACACCTTTGCCATCTGTCAATTCTTTCACGCGTTTAACCACGTTTTCTTCGCTGGTAATAATGACTTCGGCGCAGCCGTTGGCGCGTGCCAGCTCTGCTTTTTCACGCGTGGACACCGTACCAATTACCCGCACTCCCAGTGATTTTGCCCATTGCGTGGCAATCGTACCGACGCCGCCAGCTGCTGCATGGAACAAAATGGTTTCACCGGCTTGTACTTTATAAACACGACGCAACAGATATTGGGCTGTAAGACCTTTGAGCATCATCGCCGCGGCGGTCTCAAAATCAATCGCATCGGGGATTTTCACAAGGGGATGGGCGGGCATGTTGCGCACTGTGCTGTAAGAACCAATCGGTCCGGAACCGTAGGCAACGCGGTCCCCCGGTTTGAAGTCGTTTACGCCTTCGCCCACAGCCAGAACGACTCCCGCGCCTTCGTTTCCGATGCAGGTTGGCAAAGGCAAGGGGTAAACTCCGCTGCGCCAGTACACTTCGATGAAGTTCAAACCGATCGCTTTGTGCTGAACCTGAACTTCGCCAGGCATGGGCGGGCCGATTTCCATATCCTCGATCTTCAGCACATCAGGTGCGCCGGTGCTGTACATACGAACAATTTTTCCGGGTGTTGCAGTCATGTGATTACTCCTTCTTTTGCTTCTTTTTTTATGCTGAGCAGGGCTACACCAGTGATTACGAATGCGGTCCCCACAGCATGCCAAACCGTAAATGGTTCATTTAAAATCCAGGTGCCTAAGGCCATGGTGGCGATTGGACCAATCATGCCCATTTGCGACACACGAGGTGCGCCGATCAAGCTGATAGCAGTCATCACAGCAAACACGGGCACAAACGTGCAAAACACGGCATTCACCAGTGACCAACCCCATACAGGCAAGGGCTGCTCAACAATGATGCTTAAAGGCTGCTGAACATAGATTTGTAGCAGTATGGCGGTGGCCGAGACCAGCGTAGCCATGGCCGTGACCCGTATGGTACCCAAGCGCTTTAGCAACCTTTCACCGACAATCAAATAACTGGCATAGCAAACCGCGGACATAAACACCAACAGCACACCAAGCGCCGTGTTATCTCCCACCAGCACGGTTTCATGGCCATACACAACAGCCAACCCTACGTAGCTGAGCACCATACACATGACTTGCCAGGGCTGAGGCCACTGGTGTTTGATCAAACAGGCGATTAACAGCACGATGGACGGATAGGTGAACAGTATCAGTCGTTCAAGCCCGGCGGTGATGTATTGCAATCCCATGAAATCGAACAGGCTGGCCAGGTAGTAGCCTAACAAACCTGCTAGCGTAATCAAGCCATAGTCTTTGGCCGTCATTTTCACAGCATTTTTTTCTCGCAGCACGGTGAATATGAGTGCGCCCAAAAACAGGGGCAGCGACAACAACATGCGCATGGCCAGCAGGGTCGAGGCGTCAACTGGGTAGGCGTAGGCCAACTTCACCACAATGGCTTTGCCGGAAAAAAAGATGGCGCCCAAGAGCGCCAAACCCACGCCCCAAGCCGTGGGTGATCGTTCCAGTAAAGCGCGCGTTCGGCTCAAGGCTTGCCGCGCGCTTTTACAAACGTTTGATGAGGCTGGACGTGTCCCAACGCTGACCGCCCATGCCTTGAACTTCGGCGTAGAACTGATCAACCAATGCGGTCACTGGCAGCTGCGAACCATTGCGGCGTGCTTCTTCAAGCACCAGGCTCAGGTCTTTGCGCATCCAGTCCACTGCGAAACCAAAATCGAATTTTCCCTCCACCATGGTCTTGCCACGGTTGTCCATTTGCCAGCTTTGGGCGGCGCCCTTGCCGATCACCTCCAGCGCCTTGTTCACATCCAGCCCGGCGTTCATGCCGAACTTCAGCGCTTCAGCCAAGCCCTGCAACAAACCAGCGATACACACCTGGTTCACCATTTTTGTCAGCTGACCACTGCCCGATTCACCCATCAGCGTCACGGCTTTGGCAAATGCAGCAATCACATCTTTGGACTGTTCAAAGTCGGCGTGAGTTCCGCCGCACATCACAGTCAACTGGCCATTTTCTGCTCCAGCCTGGCCACCAGACACTGGTGCATCAATAAAACCGAAACCGGCGTCTTTCGCATGTTCAAACAGTTCGCGTGCAATTTTTGCGCTGGCCGTGGTGTGGTCGATGAACACCGCACCGGGCTTCATGCCGTGAAAAGCGCCATTGATGCCCGTGCAAATTTGGCGCAAGTCGTCGTCGTTGCCCACGCAGGCGAACACAAAGTCCTGGCCTGTCGCGGCTTTTTCAGGTGTTGTGGCCATTTTGCCGCCGTGCTGAGCGACCCATTTCTCGGCCTTGGCCGAACTGCGGTTGTACACCGTCACCTCGTGGCCTGCTTTGGCCAAATGACCTGCCATGGGGTATCCCATTACACCCAAACCCAAAAACGCGACTTTGAAACCCATATTTACCACCTGAAAAGTTTTAGTTCTTGACTGAACTGTAGCGGAATAGAACCGGTATTGCGCTTCGGATCATCCCTAGGTTTTGCGATTTGATACGATCAGGACTTGTTGCTTTTTTGCGTGGTCTAAGAATGAAAATTTGGGTCGATGCCGACGCTTGCCCCGTCGCCGTGAAAGAGATCATTTTTCGCGCAGCCGACCGAACTGGCATTGAAACCACCTTGGTGGCCAATCAATACATTCGCACGCCACCCTCGAAATTCATCAAAATGCTGCAAGTGCCACGAGGGTTCGATGAGGCCGATGACGAGATTGTGCGCCGCGTAGAGGCTGGCAATTTGGTGATTACCAGCGACATTCCCCTGGCGGCCCAGTTGGTGGACAAAGGTGCGCAGGTGTTAAGCCCGCGGGGTGAAATGTTTACTGCCGAGAACATCAAGGCTTTGCACACCATGCGCGACTTCATGGACACCATGCGGGCCAGTGGGGTGGATACAGGCGGCCCGCCAGCGTACAGCCAAGCGGACCGAAAAACTTTCGCCAGTCAATTTGACAGAATCATCGCGAAGTTTCCAAAGGTTGTTTAGCCTTTTTCTACCGTGACTTCACTGATCAAAATCACCGGGCTGGCATTGGTGTAGTTGGGAATGTCTGCCATGATTTCCTGCGCATGCGGGCCAAAAGCGGCCTGAAATGCTTCAACGGAATCCACCAGCAAATGGCCCATGGCCACAAACGCGGGCGCATCGCCTGCGCCGCCAGCCAGCCCTTTGTCCACGGTGAAGTGGTGAAGTGCCTTGCCCATTTTGCTCTTGACCAGCGGCATGTGTGTGGTTTTGTAGTAATCGTGGTCAAAGCTGACGCCTTGTGCATTGGGGTACATCACACTGACTTTAATCATATTAATTTGTCTCCTCGACTGCCTCTATTTGATCCAAACCTGCTTGGCGTTAACAAACTCGCGAATGCCGTGTGGCCCAAGCTCGCGGCCATAACCCGATTGCTTGATGCCACCACTAGGCAACCGAGGGTCTGTTTTAACAATTCCATTAACCGCCACCTGGCCAGCCTGCAGTTCATTGACTGCACGCATGGCCTTGCTGGTGCTGGCAGTCCATATACTAGATCCCAAACCATAGTTTGTGTTGTTCGCCACGTTCAGCGCTTCATCAATATTTTCTATTGGCATAACCGCCATGACAGGCCCGAAGGTTTCTTCTTCAAACGCGCACATGCCGGGCTTCACATCGGCCAATAAGGTAGGGGGGTAGTGGTAGCCCGGCGCATCCGGAAGCTGGCCGCCCAGCAGGCACTTTGCCCCTTGCTCAATGGTTTGCAGCACTTGGCGGTGAAGATTGTCGCGCAGGTCTTTGCGTGCGATGGGACCAACGTCGGTGTTGGGATCCTGTGGGTCGCCCAATTTCAGTTTGGCCAGCCGCACCTTGAGTAAGGTCGTGAATTCTTCATAAACCTTCGATTCAATCAATATCCGTTTGGCTGCAATACAGCTTTGGCCGGCATTGATGATGCGTGACAACACCACCACATCGGCCGCGCGTTCAAGATCGGCATCTGCCAACACAATGCAGGGGTCGGAACCGCCCAGTTCAAGGACTGCGGGTTTCAGTTCGGATGCCGCTGTGGCGGCCACTTTTCTGCCCGCTGCGCTGGAACCCGTGAAGCTGACAGCCATGATCCGGGGATCTCTAATGGCTTGTTCCACATGTTCGGTGCGCAGTGGCAGGTTCACCACCACGCCAGCAGGGGCACCGGCCTCTTTGAACAGGTCGGCCAAGGCCTGTGCGGTGGCCGGCACATTCGGGTCGTGCTTCATCACGCAGGTGTTGCCAGCCATCAGCGCTGGGGCCAGGTAACGAAAGGCCAGCCACGCTGGCGCATTCCAGGGCAATATGCCCAACAAGGTGCCCAATGGCTGGTATTTCACGTAGCTTTCTGATGCATCGGATGCGATCCATTCATCCGCCAAATGCTTGCTGGCATGTTCGGCATAGTATTCACAACAGGTGGCAGCCTTTTCTACTTCCGGGCCACCTTCTTTCACGGGCTTGCCCATTTCGAGTGCCATCAATTCGGCCAACTTGGTTTTGTGTTTGCGCAGTTGGGCTGCCACGGCATGAAGCACTTTGCCGCGTTCGGCAAGTGATTTCGAGGACCAGGCGGGAAAGGCTGCAGCGGCAAGTCCAATTTGTGCACTGATTTGTTCGCCTTGCAATGCGAGGTGTTCGCTGGTTTTTTCGCCGGTGAATGGGTTGGTTGATGTGAGCATGGCAGTGGTCATACAGCTTGGTCCTCCTGCGTATTTGTGTTAGTGACGGTGTCAGTGGCCGCTTTTTTCTTGCCGGGTGTGGTGTTCACTGCACTGAGCGTGTGAACATTTTTTTCAGGCTTCACGGTGAAATTGCGGTCGAGCGAAAAAAATGATTCACAACCGTTTTTTGTGATGATGATGGTGTCGGAGATGCCGCAGGTTTTGTCACCATCCACTCCCCACATCCATGGAATGATGTGAAAGGTCATGCCCTCTTCGAGTATGGAAGACTCGCCCTGCTTCAAACTCATGATGTAGCCTTCATCCCAGCTGGGCGGGAATGCAATGCCGATTGAATATCCTGAGCGGGTAATCAGCCGAGCGCCCACCTCGTTGTGGGTAATGATATTGCGCACCAGGTTGTCGGCATCGGACACGGTCATGCCCGGTTGAAAATACTCGTGCACTGCATCCAGTGCATGTTTCATGGTTTCCTGCGCTTTGTACATGGAATCGCTGAGTTCGCCCAGCACTGCCGTGCGCATCATGGCAGTGTGGTAGCGCCTGTAGCATCCACCCACTTCCAGAAACACATGTTCGCCGGGTTTCACCACACGGCCTTCCCAGGTGGCGTGGCCTATCATGGTGCGCGGCCCGCTGGTTACATAGGGCATCACCGCGGGTGGCTCTCCACCCGCCTTGAACATGGCCGACGAAATGGCAGCGCCAATGTCGTTTTCAGTGACGCCTGCGGCACAGGCTTCAAGACCTGCTTTCATGCCCGCCTCTGTCGCAGTTGCGGCTTTTCTCATGAGTTCGATTTCAACAGGCGATTTGCGCAAGCGGCCCTGTTCAACAATGCCAAAGCAATCCAGCAGCTTGCCCTTGCTCAAGCGGGTGTGTACGAAGTCTTGCTGATAGGCCGGGAAAAAATAACTGTTTCGCTCATAACCAATCCGCTTGTCATCCAGCCTGAATTCGCGCAGTGCATCCAGCAGCATTTGAATGGCATCGCCCGTGTCGGGGTAGGGGCGCGATTGCTCTACCCAGGTGCGCGCAAATACATTCGATTCTTCCAGCGCACGGGTAATCATGAACGGCTCGTCTTCAAGCGGTACCACCAGGGCCTGAAAAAATGAGTACCCCGTCGTTTGATAATCAGTCAGGTACATGATGTTTTCAGGATCGGTGATCACCACCGCATCCAGCCTGCGCTGGGCAATGCGTGTACGCAACTCTGCTATGCGTCGTTCGTATTCCTCAAAAGGAAAAGTCATGTCATCGCGTTTTTTCATGCGGCCTCCATCACGCGGTTCACCGCCTTGATCAGGGTGTTCAGGCCTTCTTCCAGGTCGCTGTCGGGAATGGTCAACGGCGGAATCAGTTTGATGACTCGCCCGCCAGTGCCGCAGCTTGCAATCATCAGTCCGTTCTCGAAACACAGGTTCACGATGGCTTTGGATAAATCTGTACTGCCCACATTCAAGCCCAGAATCATGCCTTTCCCTGTCAGTTCAATCGCAGGGTGCCGATCCACCAGCGTTTGCATGGCCGCGTGCATCACTTTGGCTTTGCGTTTTACCTCATTCATGAGTTCGTCGTTCTCGAAGTAGGTCAGCGCTTCACGCCCGGCCACGAACGACAGGTTTTGTCCGCGGAAGGTGCCGGTGTGCTCGCCCGGTGCCCAGTGCTTGTCAATTTCAGGCTTCACCAAATTCAGCGCCATGGGTGTGCCCCAGCCGCCTATGCCCTTGGCCAGGCAAACAATGTCTGGGTCAATACCCAGTTCATCAAAACTGAAGTAGCTGCCTGTGCGGCCGCAGCCCACTTGAATGTCGTCCACAATCAACAGTGCACCCAATTCATGCGCAAGTTGTTGGAGTGCCTGAAGCCACTTGGCGCTGGCCACTTTCACGCCACCCTCGGCTTGAATGGTTTCAATCAAGAATGCGGCGGGTGGTGCCACGCCGCTGGATGTGTCGGCATACAAGGCGCGCATGCGTTCAATGCTTTCTTCGCCGCAGCCCAAAGTGCAGCCTTTGCAGGGTGTTTCGCAGCCAAAGGCTTGGTGGGTCACATGTTGCAAGGGAACACCTGCGGCGCCACGGAAATATGCATTGGCGGTGCAAGCCAGCGAACCCAAAGTCATTCCGTGAAAGCCGTGCGAAAAGGACACTATTTGTTGTCGGCCTGTTACACGACGTGCAATTTTTAAAGCCGCCTCAACGGAGTTGGTACCTGTCGGCCCCATGAACTGCATTTTGTGCGGCATGTTCCGGGGTTTGAGCACAACCTCTTCAAATTTTTCAATAAAGGCGCGCTTCGCCACTGTGGCCATGTCCAGGCTGTGGGTAACACCGTTGGATTGAATGTAATCCACCACTGCTTTTTGCATGCGCTCGTTGTTGTGCCCAAAGTTCAGCACACCGGCACCTGCAAAAAAGTCGATGTACTCTTTGCCGTTTTCATCGGTTTGTCGGGCGTTCAATGCCTTGTCAAACACCACTGGATAGGTGCGGCTATAGCCGCGCACATCGCTTTCTCGTCGCTCAAAAGTTTGCATGTTCATTCACATCACTCCTTGTTGTTGTGTGTTGGGTCGGGCGCGCCAGCCAGGTGCGCGTAAAGGCGGGCAACCGGTTCAATCAAGGCGTCGTTGAAGTCATAGAAAGGGCTGTGGCAGGGGAAGGATTCTTCCCCGGTTTTTCCCGCACCCACCAAGGCAAAGGCGCCTGGGATTTCTTGCAGGTAGTAGCTGAAATCTTCCGAGGCCATAATTGGCACCGGCGTGTTTGTGTCAAAGGCCGCGTCGCCCATCACGGCGCGCCATGCGGCCCTTAACTTGTCTGCCTGAGCAACATGGTTGATGGTGGCGTTGTAGCGCGGTTCAATCTTGACTTCCGCCCTTACACCGTGAGCGTGCGCCGTGTGCTCCGCAATTTCTACAATCAGCGCATTGATCTGTTCGCGGGTGGCGTTGTTGGGCACGCGAATGCTGCCACCCAGCACAGCTTGTTGAGGGATAACCGTGGGCCCGCTGGGTGCGTTAAATGAGGTTACACTAAGCACAGCGGTTTGTTGAGGCGCAAGCCTGCGCGCCACTACCTGTTGCAAGGCCTGCACCATGGCACTGCCCGCCAACACAGGGTCGCGGCATAGTTCAGGTTGGCTGGCATGGCCTCCTTGGCCTGTCACGGTAATTTCAAAAGTACCGTTGCCACACATCACAATCCCGTCAGGGCAAACCAGCTGGCCTTCCGGTATGGCCGGCCAATTATGCCAGCCGTAGATTTCGTCAATGCCATTCAAAGCGCCATCTTCAATCATGCGCAGTGCGCCATGGCCACCTTCTTCTGCGGGCTGAAATATCAGGGTGACTGGTCCAGGCAGGGTGTGTTCAACACTTTTCAAATATTGGGCTGTGGCCAGTAGGGTTGCGGTGTGGCCATCATGCCCGCAGGCGTGCATGCAGCCCAATTGACGGGAAGCCCAGGTTTTGCCGGTTTGTTCTTCAATTGGCAAGGCATCAATGTCGCCTCGCAAGGCAATGTGGGGTGCACTGAATGCAGTGGCCGACATATTCAGGCGCGCCAAGGTGCCGGTACTCGCACAGGGGGACCAGTTAATATTCAGTTCGCTGAGCGTTGTTCTTATTTTTTGAGCGGTGCGTGTTTCATGCCAGCTTAATTCAGGCTCGCTGTGTAACTCTTGCCGTAATCGTATCGCTTGGCTAATTGTGTTTTGCCAGAACGCAGACATTGCCCTCCCTGTTCAATGGACTATCCATTAACCTTACCACTAGGGGGGACTGCATTAAAACAGTTGAAGTTCCGGGATAACCCTTTATAAATTGAATTATTTTGCTTTGACCAAGTTCAGTCTAGGTCAAGGCCTAACAATGTCAGGGCAAGTAAAAATGGAATTGTGGGCACACCGCGGCAGCGGAAAAGGTAGTCTTGAGAATACCTTGAAAGGTTTTGAAATTGCATTAAATTCCGGGTTCAAGGCTGTTGAGTTTGATGTGATGCTGACTGCTGATGGCGTGCCCATGATTCACCACGATTGGCTGATGGGGCGTTGTGCGCGGTCGGTTGACCCGGCCATGGCAGCCACCGATCCGCTGACCCGTTTTGACAGTCTTCGTGCCCGCGATCTTCGACATTATTCAGTGCAGGGCGAGCCAATACCCAGCCTTGCACAAACCATGGCGTTTTGTTTAGAACATGGCATGCGCGCCAATGTGGAACTGAAAGCCACTCACCCAGCCAATGCAATCGCTTTGGGCAGGGCTGTGCTGCAGGCGATTCGCGCTTTGCCGCAAAATCAGCAAGAACACATTCAGGCCAACTGGGTGTTTTCCAGCTTTTATCATGCAAGTCTGCTGCCCTTGCAAGGCCATGATCTGGCCTTGCTGTATGAGCAACTGCCCGACAACTGGGTGCTGCATGCCGATGCGCTGCAAGCCAGTGCCATTCATTTGCACTGGAGCGGGGCAGAGCCCACGGCATTGCGCCGTATACACACCACTGGGCGGGTTGTTCGGGTTTATACCGTGAACGATGCGGAACAGGCGAAAACGCTGCAAGCCTTGGGTGTAAAAGGGCTTTTTACTGATCGAATGACCTTATAATCGAGGGTTAAACCAAAAACCGCATGCCGCTTTATTCAGGAAGGTAGCCCCAACATGAAAGTCGCTGATATTCGCGAAAAGTTTCTTGATTTCTTTGCCAGCAAAG
>JAHJCM010000038.1 GCA_018812945.1 Gammaproteobacteria bacterium
GATGGAATCGATGGGCCTGGCCATTGACTGGTCCAAGGAAGTAGCCACCTGCAAACCCGACTACTACAAGTGGAACCAGTGGTTGTTTTTGAAGATGCTTGAAAAAGGCATTGTGTACAAAAAAACAGGCACCGTGAACTGGGACCCGATTGACCAAACCGTGCTGGCCAATGAACAGGTGATCGACGGTAAAGGCTGGCGCTCGGGTGCTGTGGTCGAGAAGCGCGACATTCCCATGTACTACATGGCAATTACCAATTACGCCGATGTGCTGCTCGACGATTTGAGCGGCCTGCAGTGGCCCGACCGCGTCAAGGTGATGCAGGAAAACTGGATTGGCAAATCCACCGGCGTGCGTTTTGCTTTCCCGCATGAAATCAAAAACGCTGCGGGTGAATTGGTTCAAGGCGGAAAACTGTATGTGTTCACCACACGTGCCGACACCGTCATGGGCGTCACCTTCTGCGCCGTGGCGGCTGAACACCCGCTGGCTGCACTGGCTGCTGATGGCAACCCTGAACTGCAAGCCTTCATCGCTGAATGCAAGGCTGGTGGCGTGGCCGAGGCCGACATGGCCACCATGGAAAAGAAGGGCATGCCCACTGGCCTGAGCGTAACGCACCCACTGACCGGCGAAAGCGTGCCAGTTTGGGTGGGCAACTATGTGCTGATGAGCTACGGCGACGGCGCTGTGATGGGCGTACCTGCGCACGATGAGCGCGACTTTGCGTTTGCCTTGAAATACGGCATAACGATCAAGCAAGTTATCGACGTGAAAGGCGAAGTGTTCAACAACGCCGAATGGGCTGATTGGTATGGCGACAAAGAACGTGGTGTTTGCGTGGCCAGCGGCCCGCTGGATGGTTTGAATTACACCGCAGCTGTCGACAAAGTTGCCGAACTTCTTGCCGCCAAAGGCATTGGCGAAAAACGCATCCAGTTCCGCTTGCGCGATTGGGGCATTTCACGCCAGCGCTACTGGGGCACCCCCATTCCCATGATTTACTGCGACACCTGTGGCGATGTTCCCGTACCTGAAGCAGACCTGCCCGTGGTGCTGCCCGAAGACCTGGTTCCCGATGGCAGCGGTAACCCTCTGGCCAAAAGCGCTGCGTTCTATGAATGCAAATGCCCCAAATGCGGCAGCCTGGCCCGTCGCGAAACCGACACCATGGACACCTTCGTTGATTCAAGCTGGTACTTCACGCGCTATGTTTGCAACGACGCAAACGCGATGACTGACGAACGCAGCGATTACTGGATGCCCATGGACCAGTACATCGGTGGCATTGAACACGCCATTTTGCACCTGCTCTACAGCCGCTTCTGGACCAAGGTCATGAACGACCTGGGCCTGGTGAAATTCCGTGAGCCCGCCACCGCCCTGCTCACCCAAGGCATGGTGCTGAACGACACCTATTACACCGAAGAAGCCAATGGCAAAAAAACCTGGATCAACCCGGCCGATGTATCGGTTGAGTTTGACGACAAGGGTCGCCCTGTGTCGGCCAAACTCAGCAATAGTGGCGCACCGGTACACATTGGTGGCGTGGAAAAAATGTCGAAATCGAAAAATAATGGCATCGACCCACAAGCCCTGATCGATCAGTACGGTGCCGACACAGCACGCTTGTTCACCATGTTTGCAGCACCGCCCGAGCAAAGCCTTGAGTGGAGCGATTCTGGTGTAGAAGGCGCGCACCGCTTCCTGAAACGGCTGTATCAACTGGCACTAAATCAGCAAGTGGCCATTAAAGCCCAACCCGTTTTAAACACCGCAGAATTGAGCAAAGCGGCTCAGAACACTCGCCGCGATGTACATGAAATTTTGAAACAGGCCAACTTTGACTACGACCGACACCAATACAACACCGTGGTGTCCGCGGGCATGAAAATGCTGAACACGCTGGATGCATTTGCTGGCGAAGCAAACACACCATCAGACCAGGCTGTGCTGGCTGAAGGTTTGAGCATTCTGTTGCGCGTGTTGTACCCAATCGTGCCGCACATCACCTTCCACCTGTGGAGCAGCCTGAACTACAGTGCCGCACACGGTGAATTGCTTGATGCACCATGGCCCGAAGTCGATGAGAAAGCCTTGGTACGCTCCGAACTGACCTTGATGGTGCAAGTGAACGGCAAACTGCGAGGCAGCATTGAAGTAGCCGCCGACGCTGACAAAGCCAGCATCGAGAGTACTGCATTGGCCAGTGAAGCTGCGCAAAAATTCATGGAAGGAAAACCGGCTAAGAAAGTGATTGTGGTACCTGGCAAACTGGTCAACATCGTTGTTTAAGATCGACCTCAACAACAAGCGAGTCTTTATGAAACGTTTCTTTCAAACCATTGCCCTGCTGGCAACAACGTTGGCACTGACAGCCTGCGGCTTTCAGTTGCGTGGCCAGTACAACTTCGACTTTGAAAAAATCGAGTTGCGCGGCATGGAAAATTCCGAAATGAACCGCAACATGGACTTGCAACTTCAAATTCTGAACCTGAAGGTAAACCCGCCTGAAGGTGCGCCCTTGAAGTTAAATTTGATCAGCGAAACGCGCGACCGCAGCATTGTCACGTTCAGTGCCACAGGCCGTGCGCGCGAGGTTCGAATTACCTATGAACTGCTCTATAGCGTGGTGGACAAAAACGGCGACTTCCTGATCGCCACCAGCCAACTGAGCCAACGCCGGGAACTCACCTACACCGATGATCAAATTTTGGGCAAGGAAGCAGAGGAAAACCAGCTTTACACCGAAATGCAGCGCGACATCGCGCGCCAAATTACCGGGCGGCTAAGCGCCTTGCAATTGGGATCAAAAGGGCAAGCCGCAAAGTGAAACAGATTGCGCTTGACACTTGGTTAAACGATGGCGCAAACACCGCTTTGCCACAACTGCTGTGCGTATTCACCGATGAACCGCTTTTTGCAACCCAAGCCGCCGACCTGTACCGCCAGCGACTGAAAAAACAAACCGATTACCAGCGCCAAATTGTGGAAGTAGACCGGCAATTTGACCCGCAAGAATTTTTGTCGCTGTTTGCTGAAGCATCATTGTTTGGCGACGTGTCACTGGTTGATTTGCGAATTAATCAACCCAAACTCGGCAAGGAAGCCGCGGAGGCCTTGGCCAAAGCAGCCCAGTGGATCGCTGCTGGTGATACCGGCCATTACCTGCTGGTCAACGCTCCGAAGCTAAACAAAACCCAGGAAAAAAGTGCTGGTTTTGCAGAATTGCTGGCCAAAGGCACCGAGATTGCGTGCCGCCCAGTGGGCGCCGACACCCTACCCGGCTGGATAGCACAAGCCGCCAAACGCAAAGGCGTACAATTAAACCGTGAAACTTGTAGTTGGCTGGCCGAGAAAACCGAGGGTAACCTACTGGTGGCGCATCAAACCATTGAAAAGCTGGCACTTGAACACCAAGGGGCAGTGGACATTGAACAGGTGCAAGGCATGGTTGCCAATTCGGCGCGTTTCAATGTGTTCGATTTGGGCGGCAGCCTGCTGGCCGGGGACGCCAAACGAATTACCCGAATGATGGAAGGCTTGGAAGCCGAAGGGGAGGCCCCCACGTTGGTACTTTGGGCCTTGCAAGAGGAAATTCGTGCCATTCGCGACACACAGCAGGCCATGCGGCGTGGAATGTCTTTGTCGGATGCCTGCCGACAAAATAGAATTTGGGGACAAAGGCAAAACCACATTGCGGCCGCCCTGAAACGCCACAACCCTGGCAGCCTTCAAAAACTGACCGCTTGGTGTTATGCCGCTGAAAAAACCATCAAAGGCATGAAACAGGGTAACCCCTGGACCCTCTTTGAGATTATCGGCCTGGGTGTGGCAGGCATAGAACCGCCCGAATTGTGGACCAGTTGAATCAATCGTACCGAACGATAGTACAGAGTAAGCAATATGAGCATTGAAGAACAAATTCTGGCCATTGGCAAAAAGGCCCGCGCAGCCGCTGTTTACATGGCCAAAGCCAACACGTACGCGAAAAACGCAGCATTGCTTGAAACAGCCAAGCTGATTCGCGCCAACAAGGCTGCGCTAACCCAGGCCAATCAAGCCGACATGGCACAAGCCCAAGCAAATGGCTTGGAGGCAGCATTGCTTGATCGCCTTGCATTAAGCGACAAGGCCATTGAAACCATGGCAGAAGGCCTGGAGCAAATTGCCCAACTGCCCGACCCAATTGGCGAGATGACCGATTTCAAAAACCGCCCGACTGGCATTCAAGTGGGCAAAATGCGTGTGCCCTTGGGCGTCATCGGTATTATTTATGAAAGCCGCCCGAACGTTACGGTAGACGCCGCTGGCCTTTGCATAAAATCGGGCAATGCCACCATTTTGCGTGGCGGCTCCGAGGCGTTCCGTTGCAACCAGGCCTTGGCTGCGATCGTTGCGCAAGGTTTGGAGGCAGCAGGCTTGCCCGCTGATGCCGTTCAAGTGATCGACACCACGGACCGCGCTGCCGTGGGCACATTGATCACCATGACTGAATATGTGGACGTGATTGTACCACGTGGCGGCAAAGGCTTGATTGAGCGGATTTCTCGCGATGCGAAGGTACCTGTGATCAAGCACCTGGATGGCATTTGCCATGTTTTCATTGATGAGTCTGCAAACCTTAGCCATGCAGCCAACATTGCCGAGAATGCGAAAACCCACCGGTATGGCACCTGCAACACCATGGAAACTTTGCTGGTTCACGCCCATGTGGCCAAGCCCGCCTTGGCGGAACTTGCGCAGCGTTACGCAGCCAAAGGCGTCGAACTTCGCGGCTGCAAACGAACCATGGCGCTGTTACCCAGTGTAAAAGCGGCCACCGAGGAAGACTGGAGCACTGAATACCTGGCACCGATCTTGTCGATCAAGGTTGTGGACAGCCTGGATGAAGCAATTGCCCACATCAACCAATACGGGTCGCACCACACCGACTGCATCGTGACCGAAAACCACAGTCACGCCATGCGCTTTATTCGGGAAGTGGATTCCGCCTCTGTGATGGTCAATGCATCAACCCGTTTTGCTGACGGATTCGAGTATGGCTTGGGTGCCGAAATCGGCATTTCCACCGATAAAATTCATGCGCGTGGCCCGGTCGGCCTTGAGGGCCTGACCAGCCAAAAGTACGTGGTGTTTGGCCACGGCGAAACAAGAAACTGATTGATTCAAAACCAACTGGAGCAGTACATGGACGGTTACCTGTGGGTGAAAGCCTTTCACATTTTGTTTGTGGCATCGTGGTTTGCGGGTTTGTTTTACCTGCCCAGAATTTTTGTAAACCTAGCCATGGAAACGGAGCCAGCCGCCACAGCGCGCTTGCTGGAAATGGCGAAAAAACTTTACAAATTCATGACCCTTTTGGCCATTCCTGCCTTGTTGCTGGGTTTTGCGCTGGTGGGGGTATACCAAATTGGTGTGGGTGGGCAAAGTGGCTGGCTACACGCAAAAATTTTCGTTGTTTTCGCCATTGCCGGTTACCACTACAGCTGCGGTCGCATTCTGCGCAAATTTGAAGCAAGCCAAAACACACGCAGTCACACATACTTCCGGTGGTTCAATGAGGTGCCCGTGGTACTGATGACCATCGCCATCATCCTGGTGGTAGTCAAACCTTTCTAATTTTTTAAAAGTAATTCATGCCCTATTCAAGCCCGAATCATTCCAAGCCGAATAACGCCGGCAAACCCGCCGGTCAGCAACACAACTCGACCAAGCAGAGTGTGTTCAACTGCTTTGCAAGCTGCCCGCGTGGCCTGGAAGAAATTCTGGTGGCTGAACTGGAAACCATGGGTGCTCAAAAAACCCGTGCAGTAACCGGTGGCTGTACATTCGAAGCCAGCTGGCGCCAAGCCACCCGCATGACCTACTGGACCCGTTTTGCAGGTCGCATTGGGCTTGAATTGGCGCGGGGAGAATGCAGCAATGAAGAACAGTTCTACAACATCGCCAAGTCGGTTGACTGGTACAACTGGTTCAAGCTGTCTAACACTTTCCGGGTTGACCTGAATAATCTGGGAGCCGACATTCAAAGCGTTCGCTTCACACAGCTTCGCCTGAAAGACGCCGTATGCGATTCATTCCTTGAGCGTTTCGACGAACGACCGAACGTCAGTGTTGAAGCACCGGATGTACGAATTTTCGCAGCCATCAGTCCTACTGAAGCCATGGTGTACATTGACCTGGCTGGTGAAAACCTGTTTAAGCGGGGTTGGCGCGAAGAAGCGGGTGTGGCGCCACTGAAAGAGAACCTGGCTGCTGGCCTGTGGCACATTGCACGCCAAAGCGAAGCAGGCAAAAATGCCGATGTGTTTCTCGACCCGTTTTGCGGCAGCGGCACCTTGGTGATCGAATCACTTTCGCAGCTGTGCGATCGTGCCCCAGGCCTGGAGCGCCCTTTCGCTTTTGAAAACTTGAAACCCTTTACATCCGATTGGGGCAAAGAACTTCAAGAAGATGCCAACCGGCGCTTCAATGCAGGACTGGACAAGGCGCTGACTACACCCTATTTCCAATGGTATGCCAGCGACATCACTGAACTTCTGATCGACATTGCTCAAGAAAATTTGGTGCGTGCCGGTTTCGAAGAACTTCTTGATGCCGGTATTGTGCAGTTTGCACAGCGCGATGCGCTCACTGTTGAGCCGCCCACACCCGCAGGTATCGTGTTCAGCAACCCCCCCTATGGTGAACGTGTACGGGCCAAGGGTGCCGATGTACCAGAAGACGAAGCCTACGAACGATTGTTCAAAGCCTACGGTGATCATCTGAAAATGAATTTTTCAGGTTGGACCGCCTTCTTATTCTCAGGCGACCTGGAAATCAAGAAAACGCTGGGCCTGAGCCCCAAACGCAAACGCCCTTTATTCAATGGGCCGATTGAATGTCGGCTGTTTGAAATTCCGTTGACCCGTGGAGTGTATCGACCAAGGGCCAACGGTGAACTTTCTGCTGATCCAATCACGGAAAAACCCGAAGGCGGTAACAGCACAGAAGACTGAATAAGGCTGAAATTACTCTGCCAACAACTTGGCAATATCAGCCTTTAAATCCGCAGGCTTGGTGGTGGGAGCGTAGCGGTCATACACCTCACCATTTTTGCGAACCAAAAACTTGGTGAAATTCCACTTGATGGCCTCGGTGCCCAAAATGCCCTTGGCCTGCGAAGTCAGGTATTTGAACAATGGGTGGGCATCGCTGCCTTTTACATCCACTTTCTCTGCCATCAAAAAATCAACGCCGTAATTCTTCTGGCAAAAGCTGGCAATTACTTCTTCAGTACCCGGTTCCTGGCCCCCAAACTGATTGCAGGGAAAACCGATAATCACCAAACCCTTCTGGCCCAATTCTTTGTGCAGTTCCTGCAAACCTTCGTACTGCGGCGTGAAACCACACTTGCTTGCCGTGTTCACAATCAACAGAACCTTGCCCTGAAAATCGGCCAAGCTCAGCGGCTTACCGTCGAGGGTTTTGCTTGAAAACTCGTACACATTGCTTGCCATGGGAATTGCCTCTCAAGGGTTTGTTGAAAAGCAAGTTTACCTGCAAACCCAAATGGCTCAAGGCTGGTTCGAGCCCGAAATTACACTCATCGCCACTTCTCGAGTAATCCTTCCAGTCATCAAAAGCCGTTGTACCGCCTGCTCCATGGTCTGCATGCCATGCTGCGAACCCGTTTGAATCGACGACAACATTTGCGCCACCTTGCCTTCACGAATCAAATTTCGAATCGGCGGCGTGGCCATCATGATTTCATGCGCAGCAACACGCCCGCCCCCCTGCTTTTTCAGCAGGGTTTGACAAATTACGGCACGCAGAGATTCCGACAACATGGCGCGCACCATGCTTTTGTCAGCCGATGGGAATGCATCAATAATACGGTCGATGGTTTTGGGTGCAGAGGAAGTGTGCAAAGTGGCAAACACCAGGTGCCCGGTTTCAGCGGCGGTCAAGGCCAGTTGAATCGTTTCCAGGTCACGCATTTCGCCAACCAGAATTACATCCGGGTCCTCTCGCAAGGCAGAACGCAATGCTGCACCAAATGAATGGGTGTGCTCACCCAACTCGCGTTGGTTAATCACACAGTTCATCGGTGTGTGCGTAAATTCAATCGGGTCCTCAATGGTCAGAATATGCGCCTTCTGGTTGCGGTTTACATCATCCACCATCGCTGCCAAGGTGGTACTTTTGCCCGAGCCGGTGGGACCGGTAACCAGTACCAGACCATTGGGTTCACGCGCAATTTGACGAAACACGGCAGGTGCCTCCAGTTCCTCCAGCGTTTTTACTCGGCTGGGTACAACCCGAAATGCCGCCGATGCCCCCCTGCTTTGCATGAATGCATTCACACGAAAACGCGACAAACCATCCACTGAAAAACTGTAATCACATTCATGCGACTGTTCCCAGCCTTGCCATTGCGCTTCTGTCATCGACCCCTGAATCAATCGATAAATTTCGCGGTGCCCCAACACCGACTCACTCAGTTTGCGCATTTCACCGTTTACACGGATCATCGGGGGCATGTCTGCCGACAAATGCAAATCCGATGCATGTTCCTCCACGGCCCAAGTCAACAATTCGGTCAGTGTCATGTGGCTATAATCTCCTTTTAAGCATTGAATTGATGCACCATGAGCCGAGCCAAACAACTGGCTGACATTCAAAGCCGAATTGAAAACGCATGCAGCAAAGCTGGTCGATCCAGGTCGACAGTCAAATTGCTGGCGGTCAGTAAAACTTTTCCCTTGAGCGACATACTTGAGTTTTACAGCTGCGGGCAAACAGCCTTTGGTGAAAATTACCTGCAGGAAGCGCTGGATAAAATCACCCAGCTGGCTGATCACCCCAATGCGCAAACAACCAGCGCCAACATTGAATGGCATTTCATCGGGCCCATACAAAGCAACAAAACAAAAGCAATCGCAGAAAACTTCTCTTGGGTGCACAGTGTTGACCGCTTGAAAATTGCGCAACGCTTGTCAGATCAGCGCCCAGAAAACCTTGCACCCTTGAATGTGCTGGTACAAATCAATACCTCGGGCGAAGACAGCAAATCGGGTGTCAGTCCAGCGCAGGCCGTTGATCTGTGCCATCAAATTCATGGCCTGAAAAATATGGCGCTGCGCGGCCTCATGACCATTCCCAGCAACACAGACAACACTGATCAATTGAAATCTGAATTTTTAAAGTGCAAGTCGGTTTTCGATTCGCTCAATTCAAACGGCTTGAGCATGGACACACTTTCCATGGGCATGTCCGCAGACCTGGAGTTGGC
>JAHJCM010000039.1 GCA_018812945.1 Gammaproteobacteria bacterium
CCCTGATTGAAAACCCTCGGGTGTGCGGCACCGTGGCGGCCTTTGAGCTAAAATCCAGTCACAGTCAGTATGGTTCAAGCGCGAGTCAATGGATACGCCAAACGTTTCTTGAACTGGGCATTGTAGTTCGCCCCTTGGGCAGCACCGTGTATTGGGTACCGCCCTATTGCACGGCACCGGAAACACTTGAACATGCCTACCAATCACTGATGCAAGTATTACAACGCTGGGGCAGCCTGATTGCACCTGGCCCCGGAAGCGAATTGTTCTGAAGGATGCACATGGAAAGCCAAATTACCTGGGTTGAAAACAAGAAAATAGCCCCACCCACCGTGGATACTCAGCGTTGGAGCGTAGAGGCCATTGAAGCCCTGTTCGCGCTGCCTTTCAATGACCTTATTTTCAAGGCGCAACAGGTACACCGTGAGCATTTCGATGCCAACACCGTGCAACTTTCCACCCTGCTTTCCATTAAAACCGGCGGCTGCCCTGAAGACTGCGGTTACTGTCCCCAATCGGCCAAGTACAACACAGGTGTTGAAGCTGAAAAGCTGATGCCCATTGAGGAAGTGCTGAAAGCCGCCCAAGCCGCCAAAGACAAAGGCGCCACACGTTTTTGCATGGGTGCTGCATGGCGCAGCCCCAAAGACCACCAGGTTGATGCGGTGGGCGAAATGGTGACCGCTGTGAAAGCCATGGGGCTGGAAACCTGCGTTACCCTGGGCATGCTGAAAGAACACCAAGCCAAGCAATTGCAAGAGGCTGGCCTTGATTACTACAACCACAATCTGGACACCTCGCCCGATTTTTATGGCGACATTATCAGCACCCGCACTTACCAAGACCGCTTGGACACGCTAGACCGTGTTCGCGATGCAGGCATCAAGGTGTGTTGCGGTGGCATTGTGGGTTTGGGTGAAACGGTAACCCAGCGCGCAGGTTTGATCGCTCAACTGGCCAACATGGCCGAACCACCGGAAAGCGTGCCCATCAACAATTTGGTGAAAGTTGAAGGCACACCATTGGCCGACAACGCCGAAATTGACCCGCTTGATTTTGTTCGTACCATTGCCGTGGCACGAATTACAATGCCCACCAGTTTTGTGCGTTTGTCAGCCGGCCGGGAAAGCATGAATGAGAGCACCCAAGCGCTTTGTTTCCTGGCGGGTGCCAATTCAATTTTGTACGGCGAAAAACTGTTGGTAACAGACAACCCGGAATTGGAACGCGACACCAAGTTATTTGAAAAACTGGGCTTAAAGCGACTTGAGAATTAAACAGCTAAACCCATTGTTTTTAATCAAGAAACTCCAACCAGCAGGTTCAAATACCTGAGTCAAATCAATGGTTTGGCGGGGTGAAGGCAGGCCTTCTCCCGCTTTATCCACACCAGAATTACGCGCATAATTAAAGCCTTGCATGCGAAACAGCGCAAATTGCTTGAATTGCTGCTGTTGAAGGGAATAAGAACATGAAAAAAACATTGATTTGCGCCTGCTTAGTGCTAACACCTTTGCTGGCACCCACTTTGGCCAGTGCCCAAGCTGGCGGCGTCACCTTGAATATCGATGGGCAAAACCCGTTGAGCAAATGGGGCCGCTGGACCAGTTCGGAAAATGGTGGGCTTGGCTATGGGTTCAGACTGAACCAGGACCGCAACAAAGCCCCCATGGGTGCCCAGTGGGGCACCGGAGATTGGGTATTCAAGCTAAGCCGTGAAGAAGGCAACAAGTACCCCGATTTGTTTTTTGGCTTGAAGGTATCGGAGAACCAACTTCAAACCACCTCGCTGGGTTGCATGAGCAACAGCGGCAGCGCTACGCGCTACAGCAGCACCTTGTGCGGCGTGCAGTTGGACATGAATTTGCAGTAATTTATTCGACTGAATTGAACTAAATTGAGTTGGCTTCTAAAAGCACCTGAATAAAACCGGGTGTTTTTTTTCGTCTGAGTTTTTTAGTTTCATGTGTGCATGTGTATACATTGCGCTGGCTGAAATAGAAAAAGCCACCCGAAGGTGGCTTTTTCAAACTTTGCATTCAAACCAAGCTTAAGCTTGGCGTTGAATTAGAAGTTGTGACGCAGGCCAATTGTGAAGTTGTCTGAATCTGTTTCAGCTTTGGTGGCCTGCACTTCGGTATTCAGACGGTTGAAACCCACGTAAGTGCGAGTGCGCTTGCTGAAGTCGTAGTAGTAAGCCACTTGCAACTGGTTCAAGTCGGTGGGCGCAGCAATGTTGTTGCGCTCTGAATCAGCGTACATGCCGAAAATACCGCTGTTGGCGGACAAGGGCAATGTGCCGGAAATAGCTACGTCAGTGTTGCTGTCTTCACCGTTTGCAGCTGTACCGTACAGTTTGGTTTGTGCAACCAGACCAGCCAATGTGAATGAGCCGAAGTTGTAAGATGCAACACCCTGAACCAGGCGCTCGGCCTTGGCTGCAGTTGTTGGGTCCTGAGCTTGTTGATCAAACAACTGGAAGCCACCACCGATGGTCAAGGCACCCACTTTGTAAGTCGCAGCAACTTCTGTCTCGCGTGAACCGTTTTCTTTCTCGCCGGCGATCGGAGTTGTCGTCGCGTTGTTATTCACAGTCGCGGTGTTGTTGCCTTGATCATTGTTACCACGCAGTGCGTGACGTACGTCAATTTGAACGCCAGCAACGTTGGTGGTGTAGCCCAATGAGTTGGTAGTACGCTGGGTACGGGTAATTGCCTGTGCACCAGCAAGTGATGTAGAACCCACAGTCGTCAAAGGACCGCCGTTGTTCGAAACTGAGCCGATCAGAGAAGCCTGGTTATACAAAGGAGCTTGTGACAGGTTACCGCCGTCTTGCTGGCCGATCAGGAACGTACCGTAGGCACCCTGCAGACCCAAGTAAGCATGACGGCCGCCGGTGAAGCCAGCGCCATTGTCGGAATCAACTGCGAATTCGTAAGCGAAAACGGCCTTCAAACCACCGCCCAAATCTTCTGCACCACGAACACCCAAACGTGAAGATGCGTCACTTACGGTGAAGTTGCCACCAGTTTTGTTCGCACCGGCGTCGGTGGACTGGTGATCCAGAACTTGGTGTACTCGGCCATACAAAGTTACGTTTGATGAATCAGCAAATACTGGAGCGGCAAATGCCAGGCCCAGAGCAGCAGCTACTAGCTTCTTGTTCATATTTCACCCTTATTAGTGTTGGTTGAATCTTTGCCGCCATTTCTAGCGGCACGAGAGACAATGTACACG
>JAHJCM010000040.1 GCA_018812945.1 Gammaproteobacteria bacterium
CGCGCGAGATGCAAAAAGTACTGCATGGCGACCGCGTGCTGGTGCGAATTACCGGCACTGACCACCGTGGCAAGCCAGAGGGGACCATTGTCGAGGTCACCGAACGCAAGACCAACCGCTTGGTGGGGCGTTTGGTGTCTGAGCGCGGCATTTTGCTGGTTATTCCGGAAGACCAGCGTATAAAGCACGACATATTGGTGTCGCCGAAAGATGTGGGCAATGCCACGCCTGGCAAAGTGGTGACCGTTGAAATTGTTGAGCAGCCTACCCGTCATTCACAGCCAATCGGCAAGGTGGCTGAGGTTCTGGGTGAGTTGGATGATCCCGGCATGGAAATCGAGATTGCGGTGCGCAAATTTGATGTGCCGCATGAATTCAACTTGATGACCATGAACCAGGCTGAAAGTATTCCCAATGAAGTGGAATACAAAGACCTGAAAGGCCGCGTTGATTTGCGCGATGTGCCTTTTGTCACCATTGATGGTGAAGATGCCCGCGACTTTGATGATGCGGTCTATTGCACCCCTTCAAACGACACCAAAGGTGGTTGGCGTTTGCTGGTGGCTATTGCCGATGTGAGCCACTATGTGTTGCCTGGCACGCCCATTGACCAAGAGGCCACCAAGCGTGGCACCTCGGTGTATTTCCCGCGCCGGGTTATTCCCATGTTGCCAGAGAAATTGTCGAACGGTTTGTGTTCGCTGAACCCCGGCGTGGATCGCCTGGTGTTGGTGTGCGACATGATTATTGGTCCCAAGGGTGCAATCAAGGCCTACCAGTTTTACAACGCAGTGATCCACTCTGCGGCTCGCCTGACTTACAACCAGGTTTGGGATGCGCTTACTGATCCGCAAAGCCTGACTGCCAAAGCCATGGGCCATCTGTACGGCGATGTCGAAAACCTGTACACGCTTTTCAAGGTGTTGTTTGAGTCGCGCCAGCGTCGCGGTGCCATGGAAATTGACACGGTTGAAACTCAGGTGATGCTTGACCCCGACGGCAAGATCGACAAAATTGTACCCAAACGCCGTAATGATGCACACCGTTTGATTGAAGAATGCATGCTGGCCGCCAACGTGTGCGCTGCCGATTTCCTGGAGCGCAGCAAACACCCCAGTTTGTACCGTGTGCACGAAGGCCCAACAGTTGAGAAACTGCAAAACCTTCGCGCTTTCTTGCGCTCGGTTGGTTTAACACTGGATGGCGGCGACGACCCCACCAGTATCGATTACGCGAACCTGATGAAAAAGATTCAGGGGCGCCCCGATCAGGCTTTGCTACAAACCATGATGCTGCGTTCCATGCAACAGGCCATTTACACGCCGCACAACAGTGGCCACTTTGGTTTGGCTTACCCAGCTTATGCGCACTTTACTTCGCCCATTCGCCGTTATCCCGATTTAATGGTTCACCGAAGCATCAAGGCCCTGCTGGCCGGCAAGCGTTATGTGCCACTACCGCTGGATGATCGTGAGTTCGAAGATTTCGACCCCAAGCGCAAAATAGACAAGTCCGAGGAAATTGCCCGTTGGGATCAATCTGGCAATTGGTTTTCGTCTACCGAGCGCCGTGCGGACGAAGCCTCACGCGACGTGATGTCCTGGCTGAAGTGTTTCTTCATGAAAGAGCGCGTTGGTGACACCTTCCAGGGCCATGTTTCCGGTGTAACCAGCTTTGGTCTTTTCATTACGCTTGATGCTTTGTATGTCGAAGGTCTGGTGCATGTGTCTGAACTGGGTACAGAATACTTCCAGTACAGCGACAGCCTGCATGAATTGCGTGGAGAGCGCAGCGGTATTCGCTACCGTCTGACGGACCCGATCAATGTGCAGGTGTCCAGGGTTGATCTGGATGCGCGTCGCATTGAATTCCGTTTGGTACAAGGCGTGAAGTTTGAAAGCCTGATGCGCGATCCAGGTTCAGCCAAGCCCAATGGCAAAGCGGGTAACCGTCCGCAGCGCCAGCAGGGCCGTCGCACCAATACCGCTCAGATGCAGCAGGCTGTGCAAGACGCAGGAAAAACTGCCCCAGTGTTGCCACCTGAAGAAGCGGCAACCACGCGTGGTGTGAACAAGAAGCGGGCCGCGGACGAATCGCGAAGCAAAGCTGCTGCCGAGAAAAAACGCAAGGAAGAAATTCAAAAAGCCAAGCGTGTCAGCCGTACCAAACCTGCCACAGGGTCTAAAATGCGCACTGCAGCGAAAAAATCTAGATAAGCGGAGCGTACCAATTGGCCATTTTGTATGGTTTTCATGCCGTGTCGGCCCGGGTTAAAACAGCCCCGGCCAGCGTGGAAGAGGTGTTGGTGGACCAACACCGCAAAGACAAACGCATGCAGCAGTTCATCGACAAGGTGAAAGCTGCCGGCGTGAAAGTAAGTGCAGCCGATTCCGATCGCCTGGAAAAGGCGGCAGGCCACAAACAGCACCAGGGGGTGGTGGCCTTTGCCAAAGAATTGGTGAAAAGCAACGACCTGTTTGAAATCATTGACACCCATGGCAAGAATACTTTGCTGTTGGTATTAGATGGCGTGACCGACCCCCACAACCTGGGGGCCTGCCTGCGCAGTGCCGATGCGGCTGGGGTGCACGCGGTGGTGTTGCCGAAAGACAAATCAGTGGGTATTACTCCGGTGGTGTCGAAAGTGGCTTGTGGTGCGGCTGAAACAATCCCCGTAATTACCGTAACCAACCTGGCCCGCACGCTGGAAGAAATTCAAGATGCCGGTGTGTGGTGCATTGGCACAGCAGGCGAAGCCACAGACACGCTGTACGACGCCGATTTGAACGGCCCCATCGCTTGGGTACTGGGTGCCGAAGGCGACGGCATGCGTCGCTTGACCCGCGAAAAATGCGACCAACTGGTACAAATTCCGATGATTGGCAGTGTTGAAAGCCTGAATGTGTCGGTGGCCAGTTCGGTGTGCCTGTTTGAAACCCTTCGTCAACGTCAATTCACAAAATAAGAAACCTCGAAGCACCGCATGGAACAACTCACTCTGGATGCAACGCCACCTTCTGGCGACGATTCTGAAACCATTACGCTGGGCTTGTACGCCGAGCGCGCTTATTTGGACTACGCCATTTCTGTGGTGAAGGGCAGGGCGCTGCCCGAATGTGCCGATGGTCAAAAACCGGTACAGCGTCGCATTTTGTACGCCATGAATGAAATGGGCCTGGGCAACAACGCCAAGCCTGTGAAATCGGCCCGTGTGGTGGGCGATGTTTTGGGTAAATATCACCCGCATGGCGACCAGGCCGCCTACGATGCATTGGTGCGCATGGCGCAAAACTTTACCCTGCGTTACCCGCTGATTGATGGCCAGGGCAATTTTGGTAGCCGGGATGGTGATGGCGCTGCCGCTATGCGATACACCGAAGCCCGCTTGACACCGATTGCCAAGTTGCTGCTTGATGAAGTGGACATGGGTACCGTAGATTTTGTGCCTAACTACGACGGTAGTTTTCAAGAACCCAAACTGCTGCCTGCCCGTTTGCCTTTTGTTCTGTTGAACGGTGCTTCCGGTATTGCGGTGGGCATGGCCACTGACATTCCTCCGCACAACATTCGGGAAGTGGCTGCAGCCACGATCCATTTGATCAAGCATCCCAATGCCGACCTGGACACCATTATGGGTCATTTGCCAGCCCCTGATTTTCCGGGTGGCGCGCAAATTATCTCGCCCGCCAGCGCGATGAAAGAAATTTATGCGGGTGGTCGTGGGTCAATCAAGGTGCGTGCTCGTTGGGACATTGAAGAAATGGCCCGTGGCCAGTGGCAGCTGGTGGTGAAAGAATTGCCACCCAACACCAGCACTGCCAAGGTGTTGGAAGAAATTGAGGAACTGACCAACCCCAAGGTAAAAGCTGGCAAGAAAGGCCTGAGTACGGAACAGCAAAACCTGAAGGCGCAAGTGTTGGCCATGCTGGATACTGTGCGTGATGAATCAGGCAAAGAAAATGCAGTACGCTTGGTGTTCGAGCCGAAAAGCCGGAACGTGTCGGTTGAGGAATTTTCCAACCTGCTGCTAAGCCACACCAGCCTGGAAACCAATACATCAATCAACTTGGTGAGCATCGACAATTCGGGTCGCCCGGGCCAGCGTGGTTTGATTGCCATGTTGCTGGACTGGATTGAATTCCGCAAAGTGTGCGTAACCCGCCGCAGCCAGCACCGCTTGGCGCAAGTGAATGATCGTATTCATGTGCTGGAAGGCCGCCTGATTGCCTGGTTGAATATTGATGAAGTGATCAAGGTGATTCGCGAAAGCGATGAGCCCAAGCCTGCTTTAATCGAGGCCTTCAAGCTGAGCGACCGGCAAGCCGAAGACATTCTTGAAATTCGACTGCGCCAACTGGCCCGACTTGAGAAAATCAAGATTGAGCAGGAACTGGCCAAGTTGGGAGAGGAAAAAGCCGACTTGGAGGCGTTGCTGGCCGATGAAGGCAAGCTGAAAACCCGAATTATTGGTGAAATTCGCAAAGACACCGACACCTATGGCGATGATCGCCGCACGCTGATTGAAGAGGCCGAGAAGGCCAGCGTGGAAGTGAAAGTGGTGGAAGAACCGACCACGGTAATTGTTTCCCAGAAATTCTGGATACGAAACCGCCAGGGGCATGGCCACGACGCCGCCCAGTTCAGCTTTAAAGTGGGCGACGCCCTGTACGCTGCCTTTGAATGCAAAACGACCGACAACACCTACTTGTTTGGTGCCGGCAATGCACTGGGCAAGGTGTTTAGTGTGCCCGTGTCTGCATGGCCAGGTGGCCGGGGTGATGGCATACCTGCACAAAGCCTTGTGGAGTTGAATGGCGGTACGCTGAGCCACGCGCTAGCCGCACCCGCTACCCAGCCCGTGTTTCTGGCTTGCAGCGCAGCCTACGGCTTTTTGGCCACGGCTGGCAATATGGAGAGCCGCATGAAGGCGGGCAAGCAATTCATCAGCCTGAACCCGGGTGAAAAGCTGTTGCCGCCAGTGCTGTTGCAGGCCACAGATGACCGAGTGGCCGTGCTTGCCGAGAGTGGACGTTTCCATGTCTTCATGCTGGACGAGCTCAAGCAACTCTCGGGTGGCGGGCGTGGCGTACAACTGTTGCCGCTCGAAGACAAAGATTCTTTGGTGGCCGCTGTTGCTTTCGGTCCGTCGGATAGCTTGGTAATTGCGGGCACAGGCCGTGGCGGCAAAGACCGGGAGGAGGTTTTAAAACCTGCCTTGCTGGCTGAGCGGCTGGGCAAGCGCGGCAGGAAAGGCAAGGAACTGGACATCAAGTTCAAGGCGGATTCCCTTCGCAAAGCCAATTAAAAAAAGCCCTTCGGGGTTTTTTTTTCGTCTTGAAATTCAGGAATCCGTCCCCATTTCCCCAACATCCAAACCAAGAAGATGAAGGGAGCAAACAACATGGGTGCAATGAAGGAAACAATGGGTTTTCAAACAGAGGTGAAACAACTTCTGCATTTGATGATTCATTCCCTGTATTCCAACAAGGAAATCTTTCTTCGCGAGCTGGTATCCAACGCATCGGACGCTTGCGACAAACTGCGCTTTGAAGCCATCAACAACGCTGGGTTGTTCGAGAGCGACACCGAGCTGAAAATTCGTGTGAGCTTTGACAAGGAAGCCCGCACCATCACGATTGAAGACAATGGGATTGGCTTAAGCCGCGAAGACGCCATTGAACACCTGGGCACAATTGCCAAAAGTGGCACCAAAGAATTTTTTGGCAAATTGAGTGGCGATCAGCAAAAAGACGCTGCCTTGATCGGCCAGTTTGGCGTGGGTTTTTATTCGGCGTTCATTGTGGCTGACAAGGTAACCGTGCGCTCGCGCAAAGCCGGTTTGCCGGCCGCAGAGGGCGTTGAATGGGAATCCAAAGGCGATGGCGAATTTAGCGTGGAAGCCATTGAGAAAGCAGACCGGGGTACGCAAATTATTTTGCATCTGAAAGCTGATGAAGACGAATTGCTTTCTGGCTGGAAATTGAAGGGCATTCTGACCAAATATTCCGATCACATTTCCCTGCCCATCCAAATGCTGAAAGAAGAATGGGACGAGGAAGCCGGTGGCATGAAGGCCACGGGCGAGTGGGAGAATGTGAACAAGGCCAATGCTTTGTGGGCCCGTTCGAAAAGCGACATCACTGCTGAACAGTACAACGAGTTTTATAAAACCATCAGCTTCGATTTTGCTGACCCCTTGGCCTACACGCACAACCGAGTTGAAGGCGGCCGCTCGGAATACACTTCGCTGCTGTACATTCCCGCCAAGGCCCCTTACGACCTCTGGGACCGAAACCAACAGAAAGGTATCAAGTTGTACGTGAAGCGTGTGTTCATCATGGACGACGCGGAGCAGCTGATGCCCCCTTACATGCGCTTTGTCAAAGGTGTGATCGATTCCTCTGATTTGCCTTTGAACGTTTCACGCGAGATTTTGCAGGAAAGCCGCGATGTAAAAGCCATTCGTGAAGGCTCAGTGAAGAAGGTCTTGGGCTTGCTGGAAGACATGGCCGCCAATGAAGCCGAGAAATACGCCAGTTTCTGGAAAGAGTTTGGCCGGGTGCTGAAAGAGGGCATGGGCGACGACCCGGCCAACAAAGAACGCATTGCCAAACTGCTGCGTTTTGCGACCACACAAAGCGAAGGCGAGGCACAAACTGTTTCACTGGCTGACTATGTGGGCCGCATGAAAGAGGGCCAGGACAAGATTTATTACGTCACAGCCGATACCTACGCTGCGGCCAAGTACAGCCCGCACTTGGAAGTGTTCAAGAAAAAGGGTGTGGAAGTGCTGCTGCTCAGCGACCGCGTGGACGAGTGGATGTTGTCTTACCTGCAGGAATTCGACGGCAAGGAACTGCAAAGCTGTGCCAAAGGTGGCCTTGATTTGGGTGCCCTTGAGGATGAAAAAGACAAGGAAACCAAGAAGAAGGTTGAAGACGAGTTCAAGGATGTGTTGAAGAAGGTCGAAGACCTGCTGAAGGACCGCATCAAAGAGGCACGTGTGACCTTGCGTTTGACCGACAGCCCAGCATGTATCGTTGCTGATGAAATGGGCATGAGCGAACATTTGAAGCGCATGCTGAAGCAGGCTGGCCAGAATGCACCCGACACCAAGCCCATTCTTGAGCTAAACCCCGAGCATCCCTTTATTCAACGTTTGAAGATCGAGAAAGATCATTTCGATGAATGGGTGAACGTGCTGTTTGATCAAGCGGTGCTGGCTGAAGGTGGCCAACTGGAAGACCCAGCCGGGTTCGTTCGCCGCTTGAACATGTTGTTACTCACCGTAAAAGCCTAGGCTGATAAGTTTTAGTGGCTAAGTGGCTGGGCTTGACTATTCAGTGCCCAGCCCAGCCTGCTTTGCAAGGCGTTGGCCAGGTAAAGTGATTGTTCAAAAAATCGCTGCACGTACTTCAGGTCTGCCTGGGTTACCAGGGTTTCTTGCCACCGCAGCTGAAATTCTGCCTTGTGGCTGTCCTCCCACATATACGCAGGAAGGCGCACTCGTTCCATCAGTGCATTGAACTGGCTGCACTCTTTGCGAATTCCTTCCAGGTCGCTGTGCTCGTCTTGCTCCATCACCCGATGAATACAAGTTATTTCCATCATGCCTTGATCAATCTGCTTGATTTCAAGCCAGGCATTCGGTGAACTTGACATCAGCTTTACAGGGCACTTGTTCACTTGTTTGTCCTCATGATAGGGGCTTTTCAGTTGTCCCACCCAGGCGGCTAATGCCTTGATCAAATCGGGGTCATTCAATGCTGTCATGTGGCGACTCCATTCAAAAGGAAATTTGAATTGAGTGCCCCACAATTTTAACTGGTTCCACAACTGGCCATTAAAACGAAAAAGGCCACCCATTGCTGGGTGACCAAACAAATCCTGTAAACAGATGAGCGGGTTTACAGGCTAGAGGTGATCTGACCGTTCACAACTTTCACACGGTCGCCAGACTGCCAGTTGGGTGGGCTGCTGAAACTGAACACGTCGGAGCCACCAGCATCGTACTGAACCACCACGTCGTACTGGGTAGTCGAGTTGCGGTCTTTTTCAATTTTGTTGCCTAATACAGCACCGCCTACCACGCCAGCTGCGGTGGCCACTTTCTTGCCGCTACCGCCGCCAATCTGGTTGCCCAACAGGCCACCTACCACGCCACCAGCCACTGCACCGATGCCGGAGCCTTCACCTTGAACGGTGCGTTGGCGAATTTCAACAACACGGCCACAGGTGCTACAAGTTGCGGCTGTTCGCACTGGTGCGGGCTTGGAAGCGACAGGCTTTGACGCTGCTTTTTTGGCAGCTGCTTCTTCCTTGGCCTTTGCTTCTTCTTCCAGGCGTGCTTGTTCTTCCATTTGGGCGATTTCTTGGTCGCTCATATTGGCGTTGCTGCTTGGCAGCAGGCCGGTCATGGATGCAATTGCGATGCCACTGGCCAAAATAACAGCAACAGCGGCAGTAATAATCAGGGGATGAGTACGTTTGGTTTCCATTTTCTTTCTCCACACGAAATGTGTTTGTGTTGCTAATAACGGGGAGGGTCAGAAAAAGGAATACAAGGATTACTTACTAAGGTATCGCATTGCAGTTTCAAGCCCACCGACCGTGAGGGGGTGC
>JAHJCM010000041.1 GCA_018812945.1 Gammaproteobacteria bacterium
CCGCTTGCCCAAACCAGGCAAAGAAGCCAAAAAAAGCATAAAAAGAGTGCGCGAAATTCGTGTTCATCTTTTAAATGTAATCAATTCATGGCCGCTGTGCAAGCGCGCTAAACCAAATTCTAACAAGTCACGGGTGGGTGTGGTTGGCATCCCACTGAAAAACAAGGAACTTTGACGGCTTTGAGTCCACTCAGGCGTTCAATTTCAATACACCAACCGAAGAATCATGAGCATGAACGGAATCAACCCAATTCAAGTGAACCCATTGAATTTTGCCCCAGCACCTCCCCAGGCCCAACAACGCCCCACCGTGGAAGCGGTCAGGGCTCTGGCCACACAAATCAGGGGGCAGACTGCGACATTAATTCCGCTAGTCAACAATTTCTACACGGCATGGATGGTGTTGCCGCAAGCGCAGGCTGTCGCCGTTTCAGCCACACAACAACTCAAAAGCACGTTCCTGGAACCCGATGAGGGTCATGCGGATTTTCTTCGTAAACTGGAAAACTGTACTGATGAAGTGCGACACAATGCCAGAGAAGTTACTCGTTTGGCCATTTCATTGGACAACAGCTGCTTCGAGGCGCTCGAAATCGCAAGCCATTTGCTTGAGCGGGGCCCTAGCAACTTGCTGGTGACAACACCGTTGGGGCCTTGGTCTTTGTCAAAGCAGGCTATTGACACCAATTTGCTCTACCGGCTTACAGGTGACATTGACTTGCTGCAGGGCCCACAGCCCGGGGACCAAGGCAACCTGGCGGCCTTGCATGCAGAATGGGCGCAAGATGATGCGATCGACCCTTACGGCATGCCGCGCTGAATTACTGCGTACCGCCCATCACCAGCCCATCGATGCGCAGGGTGGGCTGGCCCACACCAACAGGCACGCTTTGACCTTCTTTGCCGCAAGTGCCCACGCCATCGTCAAGCGCCATGTCGTTGCCCACCATTGAAATTTTCGTGAGCGACTCTGGGCCGTTACCGATCAAGGTTGCACCCTTGAGTGGGTAAGTGATTTTGCCGTTTTCAATTTTGTAGGCCAGCGAAGCTGAAAATACAAACTTGCCACTGGTAATATCCACTTGGCCACCGCCAAAGTTCACGGCGTACACACCGTCTTTCACACTGGCAATAATTTCCTCAGGCGTTTTGTCGCCGTTCAACATGTAAGTGTTGGTCATGCGGGGCATGGGTAAATGCGCAAAGCTCTCGCGGCGACCGTTACCGGTCACCGGCATTTTCATGAGCCTTGCGTTCGTAATGTCTTGAATGTAGCCCTTCAAAATACCGTCTTCAATCAAGGTGGTGCATTCGGTTTTGTTGCCTTCATCGTCAATATTCAGGGAACCCCGGCGGCTGGCCAAAGTACCATCATCAACAATCGTGACCCCCTTGGCGGCCACGCGCTGGCCAATCATGCCTGAAAATGCGCTACTGCCTTTGCGGTTGAAGTCACCTTCCAGACCGTGGCCAATCGCTTCATGCAACAAAATACCGGGCCAGCCAGAACCCAGTACCACGGTCTGCAAGCCTGCCGGCGCTGGGCGGGCTTCCAGATTGATCAAGGCTTGGTCTACTGCAGTGTGGGCATGGTGCATCAAAAACGCGTCTGTAAACTGTGCAAAGTCGTAACGGCCACCAGCACCTGATGAACCAGTTTCACGACGGCCTTTTTGTTCTACCACCACGCTGACGTTGACACGAACCAAGGGGCGCACATCTGCGGCGAGTACACCGTCACTGCGAGCCACCAGTACCACATCATAGGCGCCCACAATATTGGCCATCACTTGCTTCACGCGCTTGTCGCGCTTGCGTGCGAATTGCTCAAGACGCTTGAGCAGGTCTACTTTTTCAGTCGATGTCAGCGTGGGAATCGGGTTCAGAGGGCTGTAGAGTGCCCGGCTTTCAGCGCCAGCGAAGCCCTTGCCAGTTTTCAGGTTGCGATTGGCGGTTTTGCCCAAGCTTGCAATTTCACGCACCGATTTCGCCGCTGCCAAAATGGGTTTGAAGGCGATGTCGTCGGAATAAGCGAAAGCAGTTTTATCACCGCTGACAGCGCGCACACCCACGCCCTGCTCAATGTTGTAGCTGCCCGATTTCACAATGCCTTCATCCAGCGACCAACCTTCAATGCAACCGTACTGAAAGTACAGGTCGGCGAAATCCACCTTGTGGGAAAAAATTTCACCAAAGGCCTTTTGAATGTGGCCTTCGTCGATACCGTAGGGGGTCCACAACAGGCTTTGGGCGGTGGCCAGGTTGGCGATGGCGGGGTCTACTACTTTCATGTTGAATCCTTTAAAGCACGCGGTGCGTAAGCGCGGGCAAGCTGTTTCGCACATCGACTATCTTAGCAGGGTCAAGCTGGCCCAGCACCACACCCTCGCCTTCTTCCAACACATTCTCGACCTCGCCCCACGGGTTGACCAGCATGGAATGGCCCCAGGTACGGCGCCCATTCTCGTGCACACCGCCCTGACCGCAAGCCAGCACATAACACTGGTTTTCAATGGCGCGGGCACGCATCAACACCTCCCAGTGAGCGCGGCCGGTTGTATAGGTGAATGCAGCGGGCATCACGATCAAATCAACAGGCCCCATGGCACGGTAAAGTTCTGGAAAACGCAAGTCGTAGCACACGGACAAGCCGATTTTGAAGCCCTCCACATCGGCCACCACTGGCGTGTCCCCAGGCAGAAGTACACGCGCTTCGTCGTAGCTTTCCTGCCCCTTGGTGAAACAAAACAAGTGAATTTTGTCGTAGCGGGCTGTGCATTCGCCTTGCGGATTGAATACCAGCGTGGTGTTGAAAACGCGACCCTCTACCTCGCTGGCAATTGGAAGGGTTCCCGCCACAATGTGTAAGTTACGTACCACGGCCTGATCGACCAGAAATTGCTGGATCGGACCCTTGCCGATAGGCTCTGCAATCGCCAGCTTGTCGGTGTCTTTGTGGCCCATCAAGCAAAAATATTCAGGCAGCAACACCATGCGTGCGCCTTGCTTTGCTGCATGCCCAATCAAACGCTGTGCGATGTCCAGATTCCGTTCAAGGTCGGGGGTGGCAATCATTTGCAGGCTTGCAACGGTCATGGAGTGGCTCATGCTAATTCCTTGTGTTGGGGTCGTTGGTGGGCGGGGTGACTGCATCGCCCTTGCGCACACGCTCAATGACCGGGGCCACCCAGGGGCCGCTTACTTTGTATTGAAAAGAGAATATTTTTGACAGTGGGTCTTTCAGCACGAAATCGGCAATCAATGATGCAATACCCACCGCCGGGTTGGCCGCAATCACAGAGTAGATCAGTGAACCGCCCGCAGGGTTCAGGTCAGGCAACACAACCACATTCAGGTTTTGGGTTTCGCTTTCCAGGTCCAGTTTTCCATCCATCAACACAGTGGCACTGGGTCCGGTCATCTTGAAATTCTGGGTACTGGCGATGCCCTCTTTCAAAGCCACATCGGCTTCCATGGTGTCGTAGGCGAAGCCTTCGGAAAACACATCCTTGAAATCGAGCGTGAACCGACGCGGAATACTTTGCAAGGAAAGTACTCCCAGCAATTTGGCCACACCAGGATCTGCCTTCAAAAACTGACCTTTGGTACTCTGGAGTTTGAATTGCCCACTCAAACTGCCGTAATCAATATTCGTGGGTGCATCGTTCCAGCGCAAACGTCCAAGCAGCGTACCTTCACCACCCTGAAAAACACCAGCCATGCCAAGTCGCGTTAACAGGCCGCCAGCATTCTTGACTGTTTGATCCACCTCAATATCGGTTCTTTGATTCTTCAGGTTTGCCCCGTACTGCCAAACCCCCTTGGCCCGGGTAATTGATTCAGGGTTCTCGATACGAAGCTCTTCGAGCTTCCATTCTTTCGGGCGCTGACTCAGCGCCGCGCGCGCCTGCTCTTCCCGAGTTTGATTGACCGCGATGAGCTTCAGATTGCCCAACACCAAATCATTCAAAGTGAAATTGTCCACCTGCACGTCCAGTGCCGGAATACTGGAGGCAGGTTCCTCCACCAAATCGCGTAGATCACTGTCGAGCGTTTTGGGAATGACCAGCGTTTTAAATCGGGCCAGCACAGCGCCATCGGGTCTCTGTTTGTCAGAAACCCAGGACAGATAACCATCGACGCCTTTGGCTTTCACATCGAACTGCCATCTTTTTTCCACGGTGCGGGCAGCCACCGACACGCCTTCAAAGGATTTGCTGCCCACATTCAGGCGTTCGGTACGAATACCTACCTTTAACTTGATGTCGGTGCCTGCGGAGGGGTCACCCATCAACTCGCCCATCAAGCCCGTGTTGCCAGGGGCTGAGGTAATGTCATTAAAAATGGTACGCCAAGTGTCCAAATCAATGGCGGGCACCCGAATGTCGCCTTGTATTCCCGCTGTGGGGGCCGCCAGGGGCGCACCGATGGCGAACTGCATGGAATCAATACCCGCTTGCCCCGCCTGCTCCAGCACAATGGCACGAAGTTGTGCCAGCGGTTTCGCATCGGGACCCAAATCCACTTGCCAACGCTCACCCTGGGCTGTAGCGCTTTGATTCAGTTTGAAGGGCAATCGGGCATCTGCTTTTTTGGCGAAGGGGGCTGGTAACTTGACTTCCAAACCCTGCAATTGGCTGTTCACATCGACGACTACGCCATTCTCGCGCGTAGCCACAAGTACCGAATACGGCGTGCTACCAGCGAGGTAAGGCTCACTCGAGGGGTTCAAATACTGGGCCAAACCCTTGGCTCGCGCAGTGCCATTGGCCCTGATTTCCATGCGCCCATTGGCATCTGTGGTGCCTTTCACCACCACTGGCCCGCCCAGGGCTTGGCCTTGAAGCTGGTCAATAAACAAACCTTTGTTGGAAAACTGGATGACGCCATCCACATTGCTGACCACCGGCATGCCCCGCACCACTCGGATGGAATTGCCTTTCAATTTCAGGTCGCCCTTGACCTGTGTTTTTTCAGGATCAGCAATCGGAATATTCAGACGCAAATCGAGGTTGGCATTGCCTTCCACCTGTGCATTAACAAGCGCCTCGTTCAATATTTCCCGCACCGGGCTTTGATTCACAAAGGCCACCATTTTGCCCAAATCGCCTTGGCCTTGCCCTTTAATTTCAAGCAGTGGTTCCCAAGCGTCCAGGTTGTCAATGGTCGCTTGCACGCCTTTCAGGCCTACCCCGGAAGTTTCAGCTTGCTCCGCTTCAATCAACATGCGTTTGCCAATAAACAAGGCCTTGCCATTCACTTTCTGAATGCCTGGCCAGCCGGGGGCATAGGTCAGTTCACCGTTTTCAAACGGCACATCGATTTTAAACACACCTGGGTGTTTTGGATCCGCAAAGGGAAAGTCGCTCAAGCGGCCAGACAATTCAAATTGACCGTTTTTTGCCATGCCCGCTTTCAAGTTCACAGTCAGCCACTCACGCGCACTGGCCCCAACCACCAGTGGCAGGTAATTGGCTACACGCGCAAGATTGGCCGATGGCAAGGTGCCCCGGATGTCGATGACATCCGATTCATCCCGGCGAAACTGGTAACTGCCCGCAACCTGGGCCTGAAGGTCTGTGTTTGCGACCTTCAGTTGTTCCACAGAAAATTCCGCTGGCTGATTGGCCGTGAAAACATCTCGCCAGCCGCCTCGGCCTTCGATGGAATCAAAGTCCAGGGTTTCAGCTGCAAATATTTCTGGCAGGGAAATTTCAGAATTGCTGCCAACCAAGGTCCACTCGCCTTTGGAATCGCTGCCTTTGAATGTGCCACTGAGGTTCTTGAACCCGGTAATTCGTCCGTTTGATTTTGGCGACGGGTCGCGATACAACACGGTGAGCTTGCTGAAATCCACATCGGATTTGAACGAAACTGATTCCTCAAAGGGTTTGTTACCTGAGGTCCGCCAATCCAGCGCCACACGATTGATTCTTCCGGCCACTTCAAAAGACTTCAAAGCTTCAAGCCGCTGAAGCTGCCCCAAGTGTGGTCCCAATTCCAGCACCACTGCCTGGGCCTGAGCTGCGTCCAATTGCTGAATCTGAACACCCCAATCCACCCCATCTGCACCTGCTAGTTTTTTCAGCGACAAATCCGTCGGACCGAACTGTTTTTGACCGGCAATCTGGCCTTTCAGTTGACGGATCGAAATGGCATTCGGTTCAAACAAAGCGTGCTGACCTTGCACCTCGATCAAGGCACTGGTGTTGGTCATGTCAAAAGGTGTGGCCTCAACCTCGGGGTTGGCAAAACGCAACTTTCCAATTCGGGCATCCAGCAGGGAACGCTGCACAAGACCATCTTCAAAATCGATCCACAGTTTTCCCTGTGGCTGGGTAAGATCCACATCCAGACCGAAGGTTTTGAACACCGACTCAAGCGGTTCCGTTTGATCCACCAAAGCACTGAGATAAAAACTACCCTTCCATTTGGTCACATCGCCCAACTGACGCTCCAGCAAAGGCGTTTTGAAGTTCAAACGAACATTCACAGGCGTCTGGGCCAGCACAGGCAATTTGAAAGTCAGACCCGCCTCGTGGCGGCTTAATCCATTTTCCAGCAAAAGCTCGGTTTCAATGGCTTGAGCACCTGGAAATTGCCCCATGGCATCTTGCCAGTTCAACACGCCATTTTTCAGCAACACGCGTTGCTGCGCCAACAACCAGTCCAACCCGGGGTTGCCCTGGCTGCCGTCGTCTACCCAAGGTATGCCGGCAACTTCAATTACGCCTTGCAAATTGCGCACTACGCTGAGCGCTGGCGATTGCACTTCCAGGTTTTTCAGGCGCGGATTGAAGGCGAGAATGCTGGGCAAAGACCAGGTGAGGTGAACTTGGTCCGCAGTGAAGCCAGGCTCACCGTTGGCTTGCGGCAAGCGAATATTTTGCACCACGAGCAAGGGACCAAAACCACGCCAACTGGCTTGAATTTGGCCAATTTCAAGTGCAGTACCTGTCTGGGTTTGCAAGTACCGCTGAATTTCAGGACGGTAACGGTCAATTTCAGGCAATACCAACCACTTGATGGCCAACAGGGCCATGCACAAGGGGGTATACACTGCAATCAACACCCAAAACAGCACCGCCCCTGCACGCCGAAGCGCGGGGTTGCCCTTGACTTGTTGCACCAGTGCCTGGTTTGTTCCTTCCTGCAAGAAATACCGCCCGAATAATCGTCAACACCTGTAGTACGCTATTGTAGAACCAAGCTCCCCTTTATAACGACACGCATGAACGACCCACTGGATTTCTATCATCAGGTTTGGCCCAACCACTCGGAATATGCCAAACGCTGGCTTAACCGTTTTCCACAATGGGACAGCACTGAGCATGATGAAGACCACCTGTTGAACTGTATTGAAACCTGGCTAGAGAAAGCGCGAGAGTTAAACGACGAAAAAGCCCTGATGGCCGAACTTCGCCTGGTTCGGCAACGCAGCATGATTGAAATCATGCGCCGCGACCTGCAAGGCAAGGTTGATTTGTTCGAAGTAACTGAGGCTTTGTCCTTTCTGGCCGATGCGGCAGTCCAGACTGCACTGAAATTCAGCCACAAAATACAGGCTGAGCGTTTTGGCGAACCGGCCGATGGCGACTGCATGATGGTGGTTGGCATGGGCAAGCTGGGCGGGTTTGAATTGAATGCCTCCAGCGACATTGACCTGATTTTCTTGTACAACCAGGATGGAGAAACCCTTGGAGGCCCCACCGGTAAAACCCAATCCCATGCAGAATTTTTCACGCAGGTAGGCAAGCGGGTTATCAAGATTATTTCGGAAGTGACTGACGAAGGTTTTGTATTCCGGGTCGACATGCGCCTTCGTCCCAACGGCGATTCGGGCCCACTGGTGGTGAGCCTGGACATGCTGGAGGAATACTTCGTGGTGCAGGGCCGCGAATGGGAGCGCTACGCCTGGATCAAGGCCCGCGTGGTGAATTGGGCGGTAGACCCTGGACAAGATGCCGCTTTTCAACAAAGCCTGGACAACCTGAACAACATTGTTCGGCCCTTTGTATTTCGCAAATACCTGGATTTTGGCTCCATTCGCGCCTTGCGGGCCTTGCATGTGCAAATTCGCAATGAGGTGAACAAGCGGGAAAGCCAGCACCCAGGCTCGGTGCATGTCAAACTGGGGCGCGGTGGCATTCGTGAAATTGAATTCACGGCACAGGCTTTTCAGCTGATTCGTGGCGGGCGCGAACCCAAGCTGCAATTGCGACGTACGGTCGATGTGCTGGAAGTGTGCGTGGAATTGGGGCTGATCACCAAAGACGACCACGACAAGATGGTGGCTGCTTACCGTTTTCTTCGCAACCTTGAACACCGCCTGCAATACGTGGACGATGCCCAAACCCACCGCCTTCCTGCCGGCCCGACCGAGGTACTGCGTATTGCACGATCCATGGGATTTCAAGACCCGGGCAACTTCATGAAGGCCTTGAACCGCCACATGGATTACGTGGCCAGCCACTTTGATGTGGTGTTTGGCGACAAACAGGAAGACGAAGAAACTCCCAGCCTTGAATTGCCTTGGGCAGACACCCTGACCCAGGGATTCACCAACCCCAAAGCCGCACAAGACCGTTACCAACACTTGATTGAATCGAGCCGGTACCAGGCTTTGCCCAGTGCACATCGGGAACGGGTTGACCGCTTGATGCCTACGTTGCTGGCGGCAGCAGGCGCTTCCTCTGCGCCAGACTCCTGCTGGCGTTACTGCTGCGATCTGATTGAAACCGTGTCGCGGCGCGGGGCCTACCTGAGTTTGCTGGATGAATACCCCATTGCCCGCATGCGGGTCAGCCGAATGCTTGCGGCAAGCCCATGGGCTGCCAACTTTTTAATCAAACACCCGCTGTTGCTTGATGAGTTACTGGACAGCCGAACCTTGCTGACACCACCCGACTTCAAACAATGGAAGCAACAGCTTAGAGACCTGCTGGACCAAGCCAAACTGCCCGACGGGCAGCCCGACCTTGAACGGCAAATGGATCTGATTCGGGAGCAGCACCATGCACAACTGTTCAGGGTGCTGACCCAGGACCTTGAAAATCTGCTGACTGTTGAGCATGTATCCGATTTGCTGTCCGAACTGGCCGATTGCACGCTTGAAATTATTCTGGAACGTGCATGGGACCAATTGCCGAAACGGCACCGCGCGCAACCGCGATTTGCAGTGGTGGCGTATGGCAAACACGGCGGCAAAGAGTTGGGCTACTCCTCCGACCTGGACCTGATTTTCCTGTTTGAGGATGAGGATGACCGCGCGCCCGATTTGTACGCCCAACTGGCCAAGCGCATGAACCGCTGGCTGACTACACAGACCGCGGCGGGTACCTTGTTCGAAACTGACTTTCGCCTGCGTCCTAACGGCGAGGCAGGCTTGCTGGTGAGCAGCGTGGAATCATTTGAAGATTACCAACGCCGCGAAGGCGGTGTGGGTGCCTGGTTTTGGGAACACCAGGCACTGACCCGTGCCCGCTTTTGCGTGGGTGATGGTGAAATTGGAAAAAAATTCGAGACGCTGCGGGAGGAAATTTTACAACTGCCCCGCGACTGGAATGATGTCAAAACAGAAGTGATTACCATGCGCCAAAAAATGCTGGATGGACACCCCAACCACACCGAGCTGTTTGATGTAAAACACGATTTGGGAGGCATGGTCGATGTGGAGTTCATGGTGCAGGCCTTGGTACTGGGCTTTGCCAACAAGTACCCTGAACTGACCAAGAACAAAGGCAATATTGCCCTGTTGAAGAAAGCAGGGGAACTGGGGCTGGTGCCGGCTGAGCTTGCCAATTATGTGGCTGATGCCTACCGACAACTGCGGGCCAAGCAACACGCCTTGCGGCTGGCAGGACATGACAAATCACGCACCAGCGACCCAGCGTTGATGGTGATGAGAAAGCCCATTCGGAAGCTGTGGGAAACCCTGCTGGGCTGAAGCGCAAGTCTTCAGCGCCGCGAGTTTACCCAGGCACAGTAACCTGGTACATGCGTTTCTGAAGGGTGCCGGTTTTTCGAGCAAGGAAGCGCGAGTTTCTGCGTTTGTCAAAATAGCGTGGCGCTGGCAGCATGCCCGCCATGCGCGCAGCCTGGTAACTGCTTAATTGTGCGGCACCGACACCATAGTGGTGTTTCGCACCAGCCTGTGCACCATACACGCCATTGCCCCACTCCACCACATTCAGGTACACCTCCAGAATACGGCGTTTGTCCCAAAGCGCCTCAATCATCAAGGCGATGACCAATTCCTGACCTTTGCGAATGTAGCTTCGCTTGCTGGTCAAGAACAGGTTCTTGGCCAATTGCTGGGTAATGGTAGAACCACCGTGTGTCACCCTGCCGCGTCTCTCATTGCGCTTGATGGCCAGTTGAATCGCTTCCATTTCCACACCCTTGTGGGTCATGAACCCGCTGTCTTCAGCGGCGATTACGGCACGCTTTAAATTCAGGGAAATTTTGTCGTAAGGCACCCACTCGTGTTTAAGCTGAAAACCAGGCTCGGTCTTGCGAATTTCAGCCAAACGGGTTTGCATGAAACTGGTGCTGCTGGGGTTCACATGCGTCCACACCGCAATTTGTGCCAGATACCAAAGCTGCAACAACACGACAGCACAAAACCCCCAAAAGAAAATTCGCCACAGCCAAACCAATGGATTCAGACTGAATTTACGCTTGCTGCCGCCAGGAGAGGATTTTCTGCGCGCCATGTTCATTGTTGTTTTGCTTTGGCAAGCAAGGCTTGCCGAACTTTGGTTAAAGTTTCAAGTGCATTGGGTGACTGCCCGGTCCACACCTCAAAAGCGAGTTGGGCTTGAAACACCAACATACCCAAACCGTCGCTGCATGGTAAATCCAGCTTGCCGAGAGATCGAATGAACGCTGTGGGCTCGGCGGCATACATCATGTCGTACACCAGCACGGCACGCTCGTACCAATCCGGGTGAAGTGCGGGTACATCCCCTTTCAAACTGCTTGAGGAGGCATTGACGATCACGACAGGCGCACCGGGCAAATCAAAATGTGATGGCGGTGTATCCAGACCGCCACCCGCCGCCGGAAGGTCAATGGCCTCCGCACGCTGCGCCAGCTGGCGCGCTTTTTCCACAGTGCGGTTAAGTACCGTAAGGTGCTGAACACCCGCTTGCTGAAAAGCCGCAACGCAACCACTGGCTGCGCCACCAGCACCAATCATCAATATCTGGCATTGCTCCAGGTACAAACCCAGGGTATTTAACTGCCGGTTCAAATCGCGGCACAAGCCACCGCCATCGGTGTTATCCGCCAGCACCGTGCCATTGGCATTGAATTTCAGAGTGTTGGCTGCCTGCGCAAATTCAGCCGAGGGTGTCAGAGAATTGGGTGGGGCACTGGCCATTGCAAAAGCGTCCAGCTTGAAGGGCACGGTCACGTTGGCCCCTTTCACACCCGCCGCTTGCAGCGCAGCCACTGTTTGCGCAAAGCCATCCAAAGGCGCCAGCACGCGTTCATATTGCAGGGACAAACCAAGCTGCGCTGCAAAATTGGAATGAATGAAAGGCGACATGCTGTGTGCAACTGGATTGCCAATTACAACATACCGATCTGCCTGATTGATTAATGCATTCAACACGAAATCTCCATGCCTCTAGTACTCTGTGCTGATCGTGTCGCGGCTGAACACCCAAGTGCGGGTAATTGCCAAAATATCGGCCTTCTGTCGCATCTCTGAAGGGAAAGGCGGAAAGGGTGTCGACATTCTTAAAATTCTCAATGCGGCCCGGTCCAGCACGGCTGAGCCCGAGGAACGGTCTACCTCCACGTCTTCCAGCGTGCCGTCTGCGCGCACATAGGCCGTCAACCTCAGCTTGCCGTAAATACGGCCCTTCAGTTCATCGGGATAATTGGCATTGCCCACCTGTTCTACTTTGGCGCGCCAGGCTTCCTCGTAAATTGCAAAGGCATAGGGCGAGGTGCGTGGCGAGAAAAAATGCTTGCGAGGACGCTCGTTGTAGCTTTTGATGTTGTCGGCAATTTGAGCCTGCAACCGTTTTATTTCAAGCGCGCGCTGGCTTTTCGGATCATTGCCTGGGCGAGTGTCCAACACCTCGTTTTGCGGTGTGGTGCGCAATTCCGCACCCGCCAAATTTCGCTGCAAGGCTTCCAGTTCCTTGAGCCGCTCCTGGCTGGCAATCAGTTCGCGCTGGTTGACCTTGTCGTCGGCTTGCCCGGGCAAGGTTGTGGCTCGGCCCTTGTCGGCTTGCCCGCCACCATCCAGCGCAACCTGTGCAAGCACCTTGGCATCTGTGGGTGTTTTTTGCGATTGCGCATTCACCAAAATCACCTCAAGCGGACGGCTAAAAGCGGTGTCTACTTTCGGTTTTGAGAAATGCACCAGCAACAACAAGGCGTGAAGAAACACCGACAATACCAGTGCCTTTTTCAGGTTTATCTCGCCAACTGGTGCACGCAGCGAATTCAAGCCGCAGAACCTCCCATGGAATCGTCAGGGGGACTCAGCCCCTCTGACTCACCTGCTTCAATCACAGCCACTGGTGCCTGCGGAAGTTCAATTTCCTCTTCCTCATCATCATCAAGCAAACGTGTGGGTGTTCCTTTCTTCAAAGCAATCAATTTGCAGGAAACAGTCAAGGTGAGTTCATCCACCTGATCCAGCTCAACCTCCACCTGCACGCCGCGGCCTGGCGAAGTCACACCGACGAGGCGAACAAACAGGGGAATGTCGTCCAGGCGCACCAGTTCGTCTTTCACCACCACACCGTCAAACTGCTTGCGGCCCTTTTGCTGAATCCAGCGCAGGCACCAGTACCGCTCCATGCTTTGCTGGAATTCGGCATACGCTTTGTAGGTCACATCAAAACTATTCACCGCGGAAAGCAATTCCGCATCGGTTGCGGTGTACACCGGTGGCTCCTGGCGAAGCAATGAAATCAATTGCTGCTGATTCACTAAATCAACATAGCGGCGCAATGGCGACGTACTCCATGCGTATTGCGGCACGCCCAAACCCACGTGCGGGGCGGCATGGGTCGACATTCGCACACGGCCCATGGGCGGCTGCACACGATAGATACCGGTTACCTTGCATTCGTCCAGCATGCCACCCCATTCACGGTTCACGTAAATCATCCACTCGGCCACCAGCAAATCCAGTGGTGCATCGCGGCGGCGTGGTTGAATTTCAACGGTACCGTCATCGCTCACATAAAAATTGAAATCGATGCGCGTGTGCTTCTCGGGCTGCCCGCGCACAATTTCCCGCTCCATTCGCAACACGCACGAACTTTTCCACAGCATTTTCAATGCAGGAAAAAACTCGCCCACCACCTCAAGCTCATTTAAATTGGGGTCTTCCAGCACCTCTTTGGACAAAGCCGCATCCAGGTGATTGTGGCGCAGGTTTGCGGCCATGGGTACCTGCTCAATGGCGCTGTAGGGCTCACTGATCAGTTCACCCGTGTCGACGCTGACTTCAACGTAAATACTCACGGATGGCACAGTGCGCCCTTCAGCCAAGGTGGCCAGTTCAACCACCTGATCGGGCAGCATGGTGATTTTGTCACCAGGCGCATACACCGTGGACAGGCGCTCGCGGGCCACGCGGTCATAAGGACTGCCGCGCGAAATCAGAAGTGCAGGCGCTGCAATGTGCACGCCAATTCGCGCGCGTTTTTCATCCAGCCACACAACGCTGAATGCATCATCAATTTCCGTGGTTGAAATGTCATCAATCGAGAAAGCACGCACATTGGCCACGGGCAATTCGGCCAGTTCCGCGGGCACATCGGGGGCCGGCAAATCAATCTCTGGGCCCTTTGGAAAATACACGGCTGCGAAGCGCGCACGCATCATTTCATGCACAGATTTAAAAGCACCACATTCAATCAACAACACGTCGGGCGATCGACCCGCCTCCGTGCAGGCGAGCATCAGGGCTTTGTATTCCGCGCTGTTTTTGTCAGGTCGCACCAACAAGGTGGCAGCCTGTTTGGCAAATCCATCAGGCAGTTCGCGACGCACCAGTGCATCAGCCCAGGCTTGTTGCTGCTCAGCCGCCAAGCGCTTTTTCTCCAGGCCCGCCAATGCAGCCTGCAAAATCTCAGGTGGGGCTGCACGGTACATGCCCTTGCCTTTGCGATGAAAATGAATGGGCGCAGCATGCAAAGCCGCAAGGGTAGCTGCCTGCTGCACCACGGTGGGCTTTTCACCGAAATATTCCTGGGCCATGGCGGTGAAATCAAACTCGCCTTCAGGCGAACATTCCCACAAAAACTCGGTGTCCACTTCTTTGGCCAAGGCTTCAACCTGCGTGTGGAATTCGGCACATTCCAACGCATCAAACTTCAGCATCACACTGTTGGATTTCACCTTGGTGCGCTTGCCATGCAAGGTTTCCACCTGATAGGCATTGCCCTGCTCTTGAAGCACTCGGCCCACTTTGAAGGCTCCGGCCTCTTCGTAATACAAATTCATCAACTGTCCTAAAGGTAATATTCAAGTTGGGGCAGGAAGACTTCCATCACCCACAACGGTGTTCTGTTGGGCTTGCGCGTAAAGCGCGCACAACGGGCGTACCACACACGGCCGTTGCCCTGTCTGTTCATCTCGGCTTTCATCGCCGGGGGCAACAAGCGTTGCACCCAAGGCTGCTGCAAAGGCAAGCGTGCGAAATAAAGTTTGCCCCGTTTTACTTTCGGGTCGGAAAACAACACCGTGCCCAATGAGCGGGTGCCCAAACCCCGCCAAAAATGCCAATCATTTACTGGGCCATCCATTTCAACCAGAGTTTGGGCCAGCACCACAGGCGCGTTGTTCACGTGCAAGCGCACCAGCCGCTGCCGCATCATTTGCCCCGTTACACTTTGCCCCCTGGCGCCAGGCCCGTGTTTGATCAACACCTTGGCTTGCACAACAGGCTCTACTTTAAACCCTTGGTTCAGGCTCTCCAAACGCTGGGTGAGCGAACCGGGGGTACTCACCCAGTTTCGGGCCCACACAGGCCAGCTTGGCGGGCAATGCCTGCTCCATGCGACACCACCGCTCATGGCAAACCCACGGCCAGTTTCACGAAGGGCAATATTTCATCGAAATCGCTCAAGGCATGGTCAGAACCCAACAGATGCAGTTGATGCGCACCGCGATAACGCGCCAGCATGGTGTCACAGTTCAGTACTTCATCGTCCCGGGCGGCCACCAAAAAATAGCGCGATGGATCGGTCAAGCTGGTTTGTTCCATGGCCTTTAGATCACCGAGGTAAGCGGGAACAAACTCAATTTCCTCGTCAGAAAAATACACTTTCTTTTTGCCGATTTGATCTTCCAAATCGTCATAAGGCTTGATGGCCGGGTTCAACAACACAATCGAGGCCTGAGCATGCAACTCGCCCAACACCGTGGCGTAATAACCGCCAAGAGAACTGCCAATAAAGGTTAATGACAACTCGGGCTGGCTTTGCAAACGCGCATCCAGGTGCTGCTCGATCATGGCCATGGCCCGCGCAGGCGAGGCCGGCAAATCGGGCACCCACAAGTGGCTGCTTAAACCAGCTTGGTCAAAACAGTCGATCATTTTCTGAGCCTTGACAGACCTGGACGACGAACGAAAACCATGCAGATACACCACCAGGTCAGCTACGCCTGAAGTGCGCGCAAAGCCGCCGGGGCTATTGAGGGCAAATGGCGTCAAGCCCGCACCCGTGTGGCCAAGACTTCAATCAGCTTTTGGTGAATGCCGCCGAACGAACCATTGCTCATGGCCACCACCCAGTCACCGGGCTGCGCCAGGGAAACAACATGGTCGATCACATCGTTCAAATCATCGCTGGTGAACAGCCTTTCGCCCAAGCTGCCCAAGGTGTCGCGCACATTCCATTGAATACCTGCGGTGTAACACACCACGGCTTGCGCTTCGTCAAATGAAGCTGGCAGGGCTTGCGCAAGAGTTCCCATTTTCATGGTGTTGGAACGGGGCTCAAACAGGGCAATCAGCCTTCCGGTGGGTTTGCCCGCCCCAGCCGCAATTTCAGCCATGCGCGCTTTGGCGCCTTCCAGGGTGGTAGCAATGGCGGTGGGGTGGTGGGCAAAATCGTCATAAACCTTGACACCCGCCGCTTCGCCGCGCAATTCCATGCGGCGCTTTACACCGGGAAACTCGCTCAAGGCCTTGCATGCATCCGTTACCTTCACACCCATAGCATTCGCAGCCGCAATCACAGCCAGGGCGTTGTTCACATTGTGCAAACCTGACCAGCCCCATTCCACAAGGCCTTTCACTTCACCATTTTTCAACACCTCAAATCGGGATGCGCCCAACACGCGGGCCTGCCAGGGTGCTTCGTCGCCACTGGCGGAAAAACGCTCGACTGGGGTCCAGCAACCGCGTTTCAGCACCCGCTCCAATGACTCAGTATTGGCTGGGCAAACTACTCTGCCCTCAGATGGCACGGTCCGAACCAAGTGGTGGAACTGGGTTTCAATCGCGGCAAGATCAGGAAAAATATCCGCGTGATCGTATTCTAGGTTGTTCAACACCGCCACCACGGGGCGGTAATGGACAAACTTCGAGCGTTTGTCGAAAAACGCTGTGTCGTATTCGTCGGCTTCAATCACAAAGCAGTCACCCTGCCCCAGGGTGGCCGACACACCAAAGCCACCCGGCACACCGCCAATCAAAAAGCCGGGGTTCAAACCCGCCTGCTGCAACACCCAGGCCAACATGGAGCTGGTGCTGGTTTTGCCATGCGTACCCGCCACAGCCAACACCTTGCGACCCCGCAAAATGTGTTCGCCCACCCACTGCGGGCCACTGGTGTAAGCCAGCCCCTGGTTCAAAATGGCTTCCATCAGCGGATTACCGCGTGAAACCACATTGCCAACCACCCACAGGTCGGGCTTGATCGCCAGCTGTTCCACGCCAAAGCCCTCGGTCAATTCAATACCGGCTTGGGTTAACTGGGTGCTCATGGGTGGGTAAACATTGGCGTCGCAACCGGTTACGGTGTGGCCCAGAGACTTGGCCAACTGGGCGACACCGCCCATGAAGGTGCCACAAATCCCGAGAATGTGGATGTGCATTCTTTCTTCCTTTCAGAACAAGCCCATATTGTAGTGCCTGTGAATTTGGATACACTGCCGATATGGAAGAATTCTTCGCCCCGCAAGACGAACTTCGCATAGAAATTGCGATGACCGCCGCCCGATTGATCGCCGAGGAAGGCTTGGACTACGCCACTGCACGCAATCAGGCCGTGAAAGCCCTCCTTGGAAAACAGCGTGTGCCCCGTGAACGGCTCCCTTCAGATCAAGACATTCAAGACGAACTGCGCGCCTATCAAGCCCTGTTTCAAGCCGACAGCCAGCCCGGTGAATTGAACGAATTGCGCGAAGTTGCACTCCAATTCATGCAAGGAATTCAGCAATTCGAACCCATTGTGTATGGTGCAGCCGTGAATGGCACAGGTAGCGCGCATTCAGATGTTCACATCATTGCCTTTGCCGACGACGAAAAAGAAGTGGATTACTGGTTGTTAAACCAAAATATCAATTTCGACGCCTGCGAAGACGCCTTGCTGGCTGGCAAATCATTCCCCGCCGTGGCCTTTCGCTGGAAACAGCGCTGGTTTCAGCTAGGCGTGGCCAGCCCGGTACAACGCCGTGGCCTGCTTAACAGGCAAGCACCTGACGGAACCCTTTTTCAAACTGATACAGCGGGCTTGACCCGTTTGATAAGCCAAATAGAAGCACCATGAAAAACAAACTCATCCCCATCGTGACCGCGGTTCTTGCCTTGGCAATTGGCCTTTATTTTGGGCTGAAACCACAAAGTGGCCCTGATTACCCATTAAGTGGTTACACCTTTGATACGCCCCAAGGCGGATCTCTCGACCTTGGCGCATTGAAAGGAAAGGTGGTTGTTCTTAACTTCTGGGCCACTTGGTGCCCACCCTGCGTGGAAGAAATGCCTGAACTGGACGAGCTGTACCCGCAGCTTCAGGCCCAGAATGTGGAGCTGATCGGCATCGCAATTGATTCACCTTCCAACGTCGATCAATTTCTACAGAAAACACCTGTAAATTACCCGATCGTGCTTGCTGGCATGACAGGTACAGAACTTGGAAAAGCGCTCGGCAACCAACAGGGCGGATTACCATTTACAGTCATTTTGGACGAAAATGGTAATGAATTGCTGAGAGAAGCCGGCAGAATACAGATGAGTACTATCACTAACG
>JAHJCM010000042.1 GCA_018812945.1 Gammaproteobacteria bacterium
CTGAACTTGCAATGGGTCGCACGATGACCAGTCAGAAAACTTGCCGGCTTGGCGCGCCGAGACTAACGATCGCGCCTTAGCGCGAAAGCCAAGACCCGACCGTTACTTTTGGAGGGCTTGGCTTAGTGCTGGCTCAAGACGACAAGCCGAAATGCCAAGTTTTCGGGCAGCGGTGACCCTTCAAGTTTAGCGCCCAAGCCCACTGATCTAGTGCGGCACAAGCAACCCATGCCGGGTGGGCAATAAACCGAAACGGCGAACCTTCAAGTTCAGATCAAAAATCACCCGCAATTCGAGGCGCAGGCTTCGGTGGCTCAACATAGCTGTAGCCCCAATTCCGATCCAAGCGGTCATACACCAGGTTGGGATAGGTCATTTTTCCAAGGCTGCCGTTGTAACGCCCCAGAGCCCGGTCCAGATTGCCTTTTTCAATGTCGAGGTAATGCCGCAAAATAAGGCATCCATAACGAATGTTTACGCGCGGCTCAAACAACTCCCGAGAACTTCCCCTCGATAACACATCGGTCCAAAACGGCATCACCTGCATCAAGCCAATGGCCCCGGCATGGCTAACCGCATCGGCACGGAAGTTACTTTCCACTTCAATCAGGGCAAAAATAATTTGAGGGTCAATGCCAACTCGCTGCGCCTCATAGCGAATAATCTTGATGAGTTCTGTTCGCTCGGTGAAATCGGGAACACGGCGGGCCAAACGGCGCGACATCTCAGCCATCCAATCAATTCGATGACCAACGGAATCAAAAATTGGACGTGGAGCCGCTGGGGCACTCAAAGCGGTGCGAAGCGCCAGGCGAACATGGTCTGCCATGGGTTCATACTGCTGATTGGCAAAAACTGGCGAACCAACACCAGCGACAGCCAATACAGCCATGGCCAGCGCAAGCGCCCGGCGGGCACTGTGCGCCAACCGGGCAAACGGATTACAAACTGACTTGCCTGTTGGCAAGTTCAACACGCAACTGCTCAAAAATTTCCCCAACTTCGACATCGCGCTTTTCAACCTTGCCATCGCGAGACTGAAACTCCACTTTGCCTTCTTTCAGGCCACGGTCACCCAAGGTAACTCGCAGCGGCACGCCGATCAACTCCCAATCAGCGAACATCACACCTGGCCGCTCATCGCGGTCGTCCAGCATCACATCCACGCCTGCGTCTTTCAGCATCTGATAAAGCTTGTCGGCCTGGGCCTTCACTTCTTCGCTTTTCTTGTAGCCAATCGGGCACAACACCACCTCGAAAGGCGCAATGCTCAGTGGCCAGACAATACCGCGATCGTCAAAATTTTGCTCAATGGCTGCACCCAAAATGCGGGTAACACCAATGCCATAACAACCCATTTCGATCACTGCAGGCTTGCCGTTTTCATCCAGAAACTTGGCTTGCAGGGCTTCAGAGTATTTGGTGCCCAAATAAAACACATGGCCCACTTCAATGCCCCGGCACATAGCCAGTGCACCTTTGCCATCGGGCGAGGGATCGCCCTCAACCACATTTCGAATATCAGCCACCTCGGGCTCAGGCAAATCACGGCCCCAATTCACGCCAGCGTAGTGATAGTCTGCAGCGTTGGCACCGCACACAAAATCACCCATGGCGGCGACACTGCGATCAGCCACAACCCGCACCTCGCCTTTCAAGCCAACGGGACCCAAATAACCGGGTTGAGTGCCAAAAGCAGCCACAATTTCCGCTTCTGTGGCCAAGCGCAGTTCTTGTACACCGGTCAGTTTGCCAAGCTTGATGTCATTCACTTCATGGTCGCCGCGCACCAGTGCCAATACAATTTGTACCTTCTTGGCAGGCTTGGTTTCATTTTTATCCAGCCACTCGTTGGCAAACACCACACTTTTCACCGTTGCGGTCAAAGGCAAACCCAACTGCGCTGCAACGGCTTCACAGGTTGAATTACCGGGAGTGTGCACCTTGTCCATTGCCTTGCTGGCGGCTGGGCGCTGCGCGGTGCAAACCGCTTCGGCCAGCTCCACATTGGCGGCGTAGTCTGAACTTGGGCAATACGCAATTGCATCTTCACCTGTGTCGGCTATCACATGAAACTCATGGCTGCGGTTGCCGCCGATTGAACCGGTGTCTGCATTCACTGCGCGGAAATTCAAACCCAAGCGGGTAAAAATACGGCGGTAAGCGTCGTACATGACATCGTAGGTTTTCAAGGCAGCTTCTTGAGTACGGTCGAATGAATACGCGTCTTTCATGACAAATTCGCGGCCACGCATCACGCCAAAACGTGGGCGGATTTCATCGCGAAACTTGGTTTGAATCTGATACAGGTTCAAGGGCAACTGGCGGTAGCTCTTCACTTCCTTGCGTACCACATCGGTAATCACTTCTTCGTGTGTAGGTCCAATCACGAAATCACGGTCATGACGGTCTTTCAAACGCAGCAACTCGGGTCCATACTTTTCCCAACGGCCGCTTTCCTGCCAAAGCTCAGCGGGCTGTACCGCAGGCATGAGAAGCTCAAGGGCACCCGCGCGGTTCATTTCTTCGCGAACAATATTTTCTACCTTGCGAATGGAGCGCAGCCCCACGGGCATGTAGGTGTAAATGCCACCGGCCAAACGCTTGATCATGCCAGCCCGCATCATCAGTTGATGGCTGATCACTTCAGCGTCAGCAGGGGCTTCTTTCAGGGTATTCAAAAAAAACTGGGTGGCGCGCATTTGCAAAAAACTCGTGAGTAATGAATTGGTTAGAACAGCGATTGTACTTTTATCCGCTCGCAGCGCGGATACCCTAGGTGTACAAACGCAAGCTCGTGCTTATAATGACTCTGAATTGTAAAGAAATCTGCGGGGCGCGTATGCTTGATAAAGAAGGCTACCGTCCCAACGTCGGCATTATTTTGACCAATTCCCGAAAGCAGGTCTTTTGGGGTAAGCGAATTCGTGAACATTCCTGGCAATTTCCGCAG
>JAHJCM010000043.1 GCA_018812945.1 Gammaproteobacteria bacterium
GCCTTGGCGGGCTTTCATCCCTTCTTGATTGCTGGCTCGGTTCATGCGAAACGCAAAAGCGTGTTCGCATCGATTGCTTGCGCAATCGCCCCTCGCTGCGCATCAAGCGGGAAGCCCACCTGAAATCGGCGGAACAGCGCGACACATGCAGCGAACCTTTGTCTGGTGACACACAACTGAGCATTTAATTTGCTTACTGTGGTCATGCCATTACACTGAGCATCCAGAATATTTCCCGGCTCACTATGCGTCGTTCAGCCTTTTTTGTGTTCGTTGCTTCCCTTCTGATTATTTCTGCATGTTCCGCGTCTGATCAACGACTATCAACTCAACTGTTTGTGCATTCGAGAACAACATGCGAGTTGACATTCAAATCTCATGAAGTGCTGATCATCGAGAATTTTTGCAGTACCGAAGGAAAACCCATTTTGATCAGGGTAGACAATCAAGAAATCAGGTCTGACTGGATCGATGAACGGACTAGCCGCTTTCTCTTTCAGGAAGGTTGCGCCAGTTCAGATGAATGTTTCTATGAGCTGAGTACAAACGAAGCCGGGGTGCGTGGCCGCTTCTCATATCGAATCAATATGACAGAAGGTGAATACGGCTTCGAAGTCAATAGGTCTGGACAGTCGAAGGTGTTCAAGCAGTCATCCAAGGATATTCCGTCTTGAAAGGATTATCACAGGCCTTTTTAAGTCTCTGCGCTTGTTGCTTCATCTCGCCGAGTTCAGGTGGGCTGCCCGCTTGATGCACAGCGAGGGGCGCTTCCGAAAGGAAGCGATGCGAACACGCTTTTGCGTTTCGCATGAACCGAGCCAGCAATCAAGAAGGGATTCAAGCCCGCCAAGGCGGGATGATGCGACAAGCGTGGAGGCAGCAAACGAACTGGTGAATAATCCAACGTGCGCTCTGGCCATCAAGAAACCGGGGATTTCTAAAAAACCGTCACCGCCACCTTCAAGGTATGTTCCCCACCACCATGCACCACACCCCGCATCGGCGGCACATCCGCGTAGTCTCGCCCAACTGCCACAGTCACATACCGGGTATCCGGCAACTGGTTGTTGGTCGGGTCGAAGTCTACCCACCCTACATCAGGACCACACCAAAGCGAAACCCAGGCATGACTGGCATCGGCACCCAACAGCTTGGGTTGCCCGGGCGGTGGTTCCGTCAGCATGTAGCCACTCACATAGCGTGCAGACAAACCCAATGAACGCAGAACACCCAACATCACGTGTGCGAAATCCTGGCAAACGCCCTCGCGGCTTTGCATCACTTCTTCCACAGTGGTGTGGATGGTGGTGGAACCACTCTGGTAGGTGAATTCCCGAAAAATTCGCTGCATCAAGGCCTGCCCGGCGTGTACCACCTGGCGTCCGGGCCAGAAATCAAGACTGCCATAGTCGCGCAGGGAATCGAGCAAGGGCACATGCTTGGATTCAAACCTGAACTGGTAATCGTCGGAAATTGCTTGGCCAGCCTGGTAGCGCAGCTGGTCCACCAACTCATTCCAGCTTGGGCTGATCAAATCATCAATTGGTCCCGTGTGTAAAAAGCTGCTCACCTCGACTTCGCTTTCGCTGTGCACTTCGAGGTGATCGTGTGGGTAATTCATCTCGAAGTGATGAACGACATTGCCGAATGCATCGGTGTTGCTTTGTACGGTCGACGGATTGGGGCGAATTTTCAAGGTGTGCGAAATCAGCCTTTGACCCTTGCGCAAAGGCCCGGCTTCCATGCCTTCGCCTTCTTGCGGCTGCAAAATACAAATTTGCTGCGAACATTCCGCAGGCTGTTGATAATCGTAATCGGTGACATGGGTCACCTTTCTTCTTTCCGAGAAGGGCATTGATTTATCTTCCCTGAATGACCTGGTCGGGCAACTCTGCCAGTCTGAAATATTGGGCACCCACAAGGTCTGAAACTTTGTAGGCCGTGTCGAGTAATTCTTGCAGCCAAACGCGCAATTTGCGCCCGGTATCGGCCGGGAAGGGCGGTTGCAGTCCCTCCAGGCTCAGGCCGTCCGGCATGTCGCCATTGCGGTACACGCTGTTGAACAGTTGTCGAATCTGGCTGGTGTCGCCGGGCAAGCGGTCAATCACAATGTCCAGCTTATACAGAATTCGGCGAATGGCATAGGGCGCATCTTCGTCAAAGATCAACAGGTCGAGCGTGGGCAACCACTCAAAGCGGTGTTGATAGCGCGACCTGTAGGTGATGGTACTGTCGGCCAAAGCGATGGCCAAAGCCAGACCGTGTTCGCCCGCGCGCCCTGGCATGCTGGTCAGTGACAGCAAACAATCGCAGGCACCGCACAAACGTTCAAGCTGACGGCCCAGCTGCAAAAAGCGCCAACCGTTGTCGCGGGTCATGTGATCGCTTTGTTCGCCGTGCATGGCCAGCAAATACAACTGAACCTGCTCCAGCGAAGCGGTGGGCAAGCTGCGTTGAAAACGTACCCACTCAGGCTCGATCAGCACTTTGGCGCAATCGTTCAGCAATCGCCAATGGCCGCTGCTTAGGCGCTCCCTCAATTGCCCAGCGACATTGGCAAGCCCGTTCAATTGCCCTGCAAGCCCAACGGCAGGTGGCGCATCGATTCCGGTTTTGTACCAGAGTCGTTCAAGAATATTGGCTTCAAGTTCATCCTGGTTCAGTGGTTCAGCCGGGTCAAACTCGACACTCAATCCTTGCTTGCCGCACAATTCATGCAACAAACCCAAGGTCGTGGTGTCGAGGTATTCTTCTTCGTTCAGCAACAATTGCGCGCGCATCAACAGGCGCAATGAAAAACTGGCCCGCTCGGTGTAACGGCCAAGCCAGAACAAATGCTCCGCCGCGCGGCTAGACACTGGCCTGCGCAGCGCCTGTAAATCTTTGGCTTGCAGTTTTTCTTTCAGGTTGGTGGTGCGTTCGACAGGTTCGCCACTGCGCACCCAGGTGTCCAGGCTGGTGCCACCCTTTTGCATGCTCACAATGCCGTGTTGGTCACCGGCCACGCGGGTCAGCCCACCTGGCATCACGGTGTAGTTGCCTTGTCCATCGGTTACAGCAAACAGGCGCAGCATCATGGCGCGTTCTTCAATGCCGCCCGCACCAGTCCAAATCGGTACGCGCGAAAGCGGTATCAATTCCTGAAGGGTGTATTGCGAGGGTCGCTGGCTGATCTTGGACAACCAGGCGCGTTTCTCTATTTCATCCAGCTCCGAGCCCATGATGGAATCCATGGTACGTCCTCGGCGGTTGGGTCCAGTGGATTTAATCACCAGGTTGTTCAGCCGTTCGCTGGCCTGCGCCCATGCGGGTGATTCGCCGCACCACCAGCTGGGCACGCTGGGCAACAGCAAATCTTCTTGAAGGTAGTGTTGGCCCAGCCCCGGCATAAAGCCGTGTATGGCCGGGCTTTCCAACCAGCCTGCGCCGGGCATATTGGCCATAACAACCCCACCGGTGCGAATGGCCTGCAACAGGCCAGGCACGCCCAGTTGGGAATCCTCGCGCAGCTCGAGCGGGTCTAGCCATTGGTCATCCGTTCTGCGAATCAATCCATCGATTGGCTCAAGTCCATTCACGGTTTTTAGAAACACATTGTTGTTGCGCACAGTCAGGTCGCTGCCTTCAACCAGCGAAATACCCAGGTAACGCGCAAGGTAGGTGTGTTCAAAGTAAGTTTCGTTGTAGGGGCCAGGGGTCAGCAGGGCGATGCGTGCATTTTCACCCTTGGGCGAAAGCCTGCGAATACCATCGATGTAGTCGCGGTAAAAACCGGCCAAATGCTGAATGTGCATTTCTCGAAAGCCGCGTGTAAAACTGCGCGAAATACTCAGCCGGTTCTCAAGTGCATACCCAAGCCCGGAGGGAGCCTGCATGCGATGGGTGATCACCCACCATTTGCCATCCGGGCTGCGGCCGAGATCGAACGCCACCATGTGCAGCCACACCTTGTTAGGTGGTTCCGTGCCTTGCATTTGTGGCAGGTAGCCTGAATGCCCAAAGACCAGGTCTGCCGGGAGCAGACCTTTGGAAAGCAATTCGCGCTTGCTATACACGTCGGCCATCATCGCATTCAACAGGCGCGCACGTTGGGCAATGCCTGTTTGCAGTACCGCCCAATCAGCCTGGTCAATGATGAAAGGCAGCAAGTCGAGCGACCAAGGGCGCGAGGTGCCCTGTGCGTGGTCGGCGTACACATTGTAGGTAATACCGTTGTCCCGAATTTGCTTGGCCAGGGCATTGAGCTTGCTGTCCAGATGGTCGCTAAGCCCAGTGGTGGGTAATCGGCTGACGAAATCTGCCCATGCCGGGCGCAGAACACCTTTGACCGCCAGCTCGCTGTAGTACGCGCTGGTGCCTTGAAGGATGCTCTGCTGCCAGGGCACCTCGACATTTGCTAGGGTGGTGTTCGGGTTCGCGCTCAAAGCGGTCACTGCCTAAAGTTCGGTGCCCTATTGTAAATGCCTAACACCATCTTAGGTCTAGTGTGATGGGGAACTCGGGTCTTCCACTTGGGCTTTTTACACTAACCTTGCCATGGGTATGGCCCATGCGGAAGAAGCGGGTTAGACGTCGGCTTTCTGCTTCGAAGGCATTCACCGGGAATAGGTCATAATTGCGCCCGCCCGGGTGGGCTACATGGTACTGGCAACCACCCAGGCTGCGGCCATTCCATGCGTCGATCAAATCGAACACCAAAGGGGTGTGTACGCCAATGGTGGGGTGCAGGGCATTGGGTGGTTGCCAGGCCCGGTAGCGCACGCCAGCCACGTATTCGCCCTCGGTGCCCGTGCTGTGCAGGGGCACTTTTACACCATTGCAGGTCAGGGTGTAGCGTTCGTCTACAAAGTTTTTGACTTTCACTTCCAGGCGTTCAAGTGAGGAATCAACATAACGCACAGTGCCGCCAGGCGC